>CAJWQN010000139.1 GCA_913045505.1 uncultured Rhodospirillaceae bacterium
GGGGGGGGGGGAGCCAGTCGGAAAAATCGTTGATCTCGTTGCACAAGACTTGCGCCGCGGCAAATCGGGCTTTCCAATCCGCGGTCGTCCGGGTGAGGATGATCTCGCGGAGGATCGGCAACAGTTCCTCGGCCGCGTCGGCACGCCGTTGGTGGTCGGCGAAGCGCTCCTCGGTGGCCAGATCGGGCCGCCCGAGCACCCGGCACATGGCCTCGTACTGAGCCTCCTTGACACTGGTGATCGCGATCCAACCGTCCTTGGTCCGGTAGCTGCCGGCGGTGACATTGAGTGGCCGGGGCGCACCCCCTTCCAGATGATGCTCGATGATATTGGGCGCGACGATGGCCGCGGCCGATTGCATGAGGCTCACGTCGATATGCCGGCCCTGCGAGCGGCGGGCGTGGAGCGAGGTCGCGACTGCCTGAAACGCGTAGAGCGATGTCACCGTATCGACGAGGACGAACCCGACCCTGAACGGCTGGCCGCGATCGTCCCGATTGAGCGCCATGATCCCGGAAAAGGCCTGGCCGACGGTGTCGGTGCTGGGGCGGGCGGCATAGGGGCCGCTCTGGCCGAAACCGCTGACCGAGACGTAGAGAATCCGGGGATTGCTCGCCTTGACCTGCTCGTAGCCGAGGCCGAGCCGGGCCGTGACCCCAGGCCGAAAGCTTTCGATAAAAACGTCGCAGCGCGCGACCAGCTTGGTCGCGACGGCGAGCCCGCCGGCGGATTTGAGATCGAGGGCGATGCTGCGCTTGCCCCTGTTGACCGCCATCTCCAAGGCCGAGTGATCGCCATGGCGCGTGCCCATCCCGCGCGCCCAATCGCCCTCCGGCGGCTCGATCTTGATCACCGTCGCGCCATGGGCGGCGAGCAGGCTGCCGCAGGCCGGACCGGCCAGGCCCTGGCTCATATCGACGACCTCGAGGCCCGCATAGGGCCGCTCATAGCCGTCCGGTTCACTCATGTCGTGTTCCGTCATGGCTTGACATCACCGCCGCCATGGCCCTCGATCGGCCGGCGTTCGGCGCTCGATCGGTCAACCATTCGGCAAGGGCTGACACAAATGCTCAAGCAACTCGAAGACATCCAGGTGTTTCTAGAGGATGTGGCTGTCGGCGACAAATTTATCACGCCGGCGCGGACCATCACCGACGCGGACAGTGCCCACGGCGCCGGCTGAACCCGGTCTCGCGGGATCCGACATCTCATCGATTCATTTAAGGAGGCAGCCATGGCCGCGACCGGCAAACCCGTGACCCGTATCGCGCGCCATACCCGCGATTCGATTTATGTCCGCGACCGGAATCTGGTCGAGGATCTGATCGGCAAGGTCTCGTTCACGGACATGATCTATCTGCATCTGATCGGGCAGCCGCCGACCCGCGCCCAATCGGTGCTGTTGGACGCGGTGCTGGTGACGCTGATGGAACATGGCCTGACCCCGAGCGCGATCGCGACCCGGATGATCGCCATGTCGTCGCCGGAAGCCTTGCAGGCGGCGGTCGCCGCCGGCCTGCTCGGGGTCGGCAGCCAGTTCATCGGCACCATGGAGAACACGGCCCTGTTGCTGGCGGACTTGATCGCCGCGCCCGGGGGTGTCCAGGCCCGTGCCCGTGCCGTGGTCGCCGAGCACCGCCGGGACCACAAGCCGGTGCCGGGGTTCGGCCATCCGCTCCACCGTCCGGACGATCCCCGTTCGCCCAAGCTCATTGCCCTGGCCCGCGACCAGGGCGTGCCCGGCCGCCATATCGCCGCCCTGGAGGCCCTGGCGGCGGCGGTGGATGACGGCTACGGCCGCCACATCACCATCAACGCCACCGGCGCCGTTGCCGCGGTGCTGGGCGAGATCGCGATCCCGACCGAGATCATGCGCGGTATCGCCGTGATCAGCCGCGCCGCCGGCCTGGTCGGCCATATCCGCGAGGAGCGGGAGCACCCGGCGGCCCGGTTCATCTGGGAGCTGACCGAGCGCGAGGTCGCCTATGCCGGCCCGTCCGCCCGGCCCGGCCCGAACGACAAGGAGGGCGACTGACCGCTCGTCACGGCGCGACCTCTGGCAGCGCCGAGCGGCGCGGTTCGGGGATTCGGAGCGCCGATCAGGAAAAAGTGATGACGTTGTTTTGTCATCGATCAACACAAGCATATCAATCATATCATGGGTTGGCTTCTCCCATAAAACGTGGCTGGAGTGTAAAATTTTCTTACACGCCGTCAAAATCCGCAGCGTTTCCTACAATCAATTGAAAAATAACGTGATTTCACACGCTATCTAGTTTGAATTCTATTGATTGCAACGAGGCCACGTCAGGATTTTATACAACTTTCTCACCTGTCTTTATCCGCCCAAAGCCATACATCGTTAAATATCAATCGCTTACATAATTGGCACACTGGTTGCGTGGTTTTATCGCGACCGGGCGGACAATAAGTAGGGGCGGGAAACCCGATCGCAGTTGACAACGGCAAGTTTCAACGGCCCACCCGAGGTCCAAAGCTGCTCTCGGCGCTCAATGGGATCGAGCGCGGGATAACCTGGGGAACGTGGGTGGAGACCCAATAGGGAGGGACACGGAAATGCTCAAGATCAAATCATTCACGCTCGCCATATTTTTTGGTGTCGCGGCGGTCGGTCTGCCGATCTCCTCGGCTCGGGCGATCCTCACCGAATTGGACTTGAACACCTCCGGCGACAAATTGATTACCGTCGATAGCGTTACTGGTCTGCAGTGGCTGGATATCACCGCAACTCAGGGCCAATCCTATACGGAATCCCTTTCAGATCCCGACGTCCTAGCCGGCGGGTTCAGGCACGCCACGAGAGATGAAGTCGCAACACTTTTCATCAACTCGGGCGTGGCTGATTTTTCCAACACGTTTCAAGCATCGAATTTTCTCGGCGCAATCGACCTGCAGTCGAAAATAGGTGTCACAGGTTTTGTTTTGATTTCGGGGCAGCCTTCCCGGCCAGTCACACAAGGCTTTTCCGACTTCGACCCCTTCTCGAATTTCACCGACGTCGTTCGGTTGGTTTCTCGTACCGATAGGGAATTTACGGCCCGCGCCCTCATTGAAAACACCCCCCGACCCAAAACAAACAAGTTTGATTCGTACGGCAATTATTATCTCCGTGTGGCCCCTGTCCCCGAACCAGCTTCGGTGCTTCTATTCGGCGTCGGCTTGGCGGGTTTGGCCTGGATCAGGCGGCGGCGATCGCGGTAACGGGATTGAAAACGAGAAGTCGCGGCCAACCAACCTTCCTCCATCGAGGGGCAAGGCTCAGGTCGCGCGTGATCCTTCCTCATGGGCGGCCTTGGCCAGAGCCTCGGCGACTCGGGCGATGACGCCGGTCCAGTCGCCGGGAGTGGTTTGGCGGAACAGGTGGAGCGTCGGATACCAGGGGCTGTCGTCGCGGTCCAAGAGCCAGCGCCAATCGGGGGTGAAGGGGATCAGAGCCCAGACCGGGCGGCCGAGCGCGCCGGCCAAGTGGACGACCGAGGTATCGACCGCGATCACCAGATCGAGATTGGCCATGGCCGCCGCGGTCTCGGCGTAATCGGTGAGCGCCGGCGCGAGATCGGTGACAGCGGCGCCGAGATGCGCGCCCGCCTCTCCGTTCCGCCCGACCTGGAGGCTGTAGAGGGCCAGGTCCGGCCAATCCCGTGACAGGGCGGCCAGCGGCGCCCATGCGCCGAGTTCGGTGGAGCGGTTGTGGTCGTTCTTGTGCTCGGGGCTGCCGGCCCAAGTGATCCCGACCCGGTAGCCGCCCCGCGCGCCCAGCCGCTCGGCCCAGGATGCCGCCAGCTCGGGCGCGGGCCTGAGATAGGGAATGTCGGCCGGGATCGTCTCCAGGGTCGTGCCCAGAAGGAGAGGCAGGTCTATCCATGAGGCCTGGGCGTCATAGGTTCCGGGGGCGCCGGGCGGTTCGCCGGGGTCAACCAGATTATCGGCGCCGGCCAACCCTTCGAACAGGCGGGCGAGCGGCGCCGGGGTCTCGACCACCACCCGCCCGGCCCGGGCCGCGGCCAGAGGCAGATAGCGGGCGCACTGGATGGTGTCGCCGGCGCCCTGCTCGGCATGGAGAAGGAGGGTGCCGCCCGCCAGGTCCTGTCCCCGCCATTGGGGCGCCGTGAAGGCGCGCCGATGCCGGCGTCGATACCGGGTTTCGTGGCGCCACGCGCACTCGGCCCAGCCGTCGGCGAATTGGCCGCGCAGAAGCTGCAACATGCCCCGGTTGTAATGGCAGTCCGCATAGTTCGGGTCGAGGACCAGGGCGCGGTCGAATCCGGCCAGAGCGTCGCCATGGCGGCCGAGGTCCATCAGCACCCGCGCCTTGTTGTTGTGGGCCTCGGGCCAGTCCGGCATGAGCGCGAGGGCCTTTTCGATGGCGGCCAGGGCTTCGCTGACGCGGCCCAATTCCTTGAGCGCGTTGCCCCGGTTGTTGTGGGCGCCGGCGAAATCGGGATCGCGGGCGAGGGCGCGATCGTAACAGGCGAGCGCGTCGGCGAAGCGGCCCTGCTCCTTCAAGGCATTGCCGAGGCTGTTGTGGGCCTCGGCCCAATCGGGTGCCAGCGCCAGGGCTTTTTCCAGGAATTCCACCGCCTGGTCGTGGCGTCCGACCCGGTTGGCGATCGCGCCCAGATTGTGGAGCGCGCGGGCATGATCCGGCGCCGCCGACAGGATCCGCCGATAGCGCCGTTCCGCCGCGTCCAGCCGGCCGGCCTTGTGATCGGCCACGGCCTGGGCGAAGGCCCGCTCCAACACCTCGTCGGCGCTCCGCCGCCCCTTCCGCGCCGCCCGCCGCTGCTTCCTGTTCATGGCCGGTCACGCCTCGAACTCGTCTGTCCACGGTCAAACCGACAATCGGCCCGGAACTGTTCCCCTCATGATGTTACGTCTCGCTCGCCGCGCGCTCAAACCGATCCAAGCCGAAGAGCGTGGGCGACAATAAAATCTTGCCTCGCACGGCGGAAAAGGCGTAAACAGAGGGTGGCGCGCCGCTTTTCCTTTATCTTTATCTGACAAGGATTTAGGCTGGATTGGCGAGACGGCGTGCGACATCGGCCGAAAGACCAGGTTGGCGGAGAGACGCCAAGTCATGACCGCATATCGCAGAATCGTGTCCGAAGTCGTCACCCCGATGGGGGACTCGACCCGTGCTTGCGGCGTGGCGATGATTCGTTCGGCCGCATTGCTGCGCGACGATGACCTTCGACTTAGGCGCCCCTGAGCGAAGATCGCGACGTTCGCTCAGGGGGATTTTGTTCGCCTCAGTGAACCTTTCATCGTTGGAATAGAGCAGAGCCATGACCCAGAGCAAAACGGAGTCTCCGAAGCAGGAACGAGACCGGATCGTCATCTTCGACACCACCATGCGCGACGGCGAGCAGTCGCCGGGCGCGTCGATGACCCTCGAAGAGAAGCTGGAAATCGCCAAACTTCTGGAAGAATTGGGCGTCGATGTGATCGAGGCCGGCTTCGCGATCGCGTCCAAGGGCGATTTCGAGGCGATCGCGGAAATTTCGAAGGTGATCCGGGACTCGGTGGTGTGCAGCCTGGCGCGGTCCGGCGCGGCGGATGTCGATCGCGCCGCCGAGGCCCTCAAGGGCGCGGCGCGCAAGCGCATCCACACCTTCATCGCCACCAGCCCGCTGCACATGAAGCACAAGCTGCAAATGACGCCCGAGACGGTCCATCAGGCGGTTCATGATAGCGTCACCCGCGCCCGCAATTATTGCGACGACGTGGAGTGGAGCGCGGAAGACGGCACCCGCACCGAACACGACTTCCTGTGCCGGACGGTCGAGACCGCGATCAAGGCCGGCGCCGGCACCATCAACATTCCGGACACGGTCGGCTACACCATGCCCGACGAGTTCACGGCCCTGATCGGGATGCTCAGGAACCGGGTGCCCAATATCGACAAGGCGGTGCTCTCGGTCCATTGCCACAACGATCTGGGGCTCGCGGTCGCCAACTCCCTGGCCGCGGTCCGGGCCGGGGCGCGCCAGATCGAATGCACCATCAACGGGCTCGGCGAACGCGCCGGCAACGCGGCCATGGAAGAGATCGTCATGGGCATCGGCACCCGCTCGGACCTGCTGCCCTACCGGACCGGCGTCAAGACCGAGACCATCATGCGCGCCTCGCTCCTGGTCTCGGCGGTGACCGGTTTCGTGGTTCAACCCAACAAGGCGATCGTCGGCGCCAACGCCTTCGCCCACGAGGCCGGCATTCATCAGGACGGCATGCTCAAGCATTCCGGGACCTACGAGATCATGACCCCGGAATCGGTCGGGCTGACCAAATCGACCCTGGTGATGGGCAAACATTCCGGGCGTCACGCGTTCAAGACCAAGCTCCGGGATCTGGGCTACGAATTGGGCGACAACGCGCTGTTCGACGCCTTCACCCGGTTCAAGGACCTGGCCGACAAGAAAAAGGACATCTACGACGAGGACATCATCGCCCTGGTCGATGATTCCATGACCCGGCGCAACGAGCGGATCAAGGTCACCGCGCTCAAGGTCTCCTGCGGCACCGGCGTCCGCCCCAAGGCGGAGCTGGAACTCGAGATCGACGGCGCCAGGAGCACGACCACCGCCGAGGGCGACGGTCCGGTCGATGCGGTGTTTAACGGCATCGGCCAACTCTTCCCGCACCGCGCCCATCTGCAGCTGTTCCAAATTCACGCGGTCACCGAAGGCACCGACGCCCAGGGTGAGGTCACGGTCCGGCTTGAGGAGGACGGCCGCACGGTCAACGGCCAGGGCGCCGATACCGACACCATGGTCGCCAGCGCTTACGCCTATGTGAACGCCCTCAACAAGCTGCTGGTCAAGCGCGAAAAGACGGCGCCGGCGGCGCTGTCGGCCTAGGCCATCCGAAGTGGCGGTCGGACAATCCTATGGTAGACTGTGGCGAGCGATCCTGCGGCCGGCACCCCTTGTGCCGGCGCGCGGGCTCGTGCGCGTCGAACCGTTGATGACGGAGACGAGATAGGTTCATGTTTTCGCGACTGCTCGGCATGATGTCGGCCGACATGGCGATCGACCTCGGGACCGCCAATACCCTGGTCTACGTCAAGGCCCGCGGCGTCGTGCTGAACGAGCCCTCGGTGGTCGCGCTCATCCACGCTCGCGGCAAGAAACAGGTGTTGGCGGTCGGCCACGAGGCCAAGGAAATGCTCGGCCGCACCCCCGGCAATATCGAGGCGATCCGACCGCTGCGCGACGGCGTGATCGCCGATTTCGAAGTCGCCGAGGAGATGATCAAGCACTTCATCCGCAAGGTTCACAACCGGCGCAGTTTCGCCAGTCCTCAGATCGTGGTCTGCGTGCCCTCCGGCTCGACCGCGGTCGAACGGCGCGCGATCCAGGAATCGGCGGAAAGCGCGGGCGCGCGGCGGGTGTTTCTGATCGAGGAGCCGATGGCCGCGGCGATTGGCGCCGGACTACCGGTCACCGAGCCGACCGGCTCGATGGTGGTCGATGTCGGCGGCGGCACCACCGAGGTGGCGGTGCTGTCGCTGGGCGGCATCGTCTATTCGC
>CAJWQN010000140.1 GCA_913045505.1 uncultured Rhodospirillaceae bacterium
TTGCCGCCGAAGCCGCCGCCGATCTCGGCCGGAGTCACCCGGACCTTGGCGATATCCATCTCCAGCAGCTTGGCGCAATAGGCCCGGACCATGAAATGACCTTGGCTCGAGCACCAGATATGGGTCTGCCCGTCCTCCGATACGTCGGCGACCGCCGCATGGGGCTCGATATAGCCCTGATGAACCGGCTTGGTGGTGTACTCGCGCTCGACCACCACTTCGGCCTCGGCGAGGCCGGCCCCGGTGTCGCCGAGGGCGAATTCGACCCACTTGGCGATGTTTGAAGGCTTGTCGGGCTTGGGCGAAACACCGTCGGTGAACAGGTCGTCATGCAGAATCGGTGCATCCGGCTTCATCGCCTCGACCACGTCGATGACATGGGGCAGAACTTCGTACTTGACCTCGATAAGCGCCAGGGCCTCGTCGGCGATGGCGGCGCTGGTCGCGGCCACGGCGGCGACGGCGTGGCCGTCATAGAGCGCCTTGTCGCGGGCCATGATATTGCACGACATGTCGCGAAAATTGACCTGCATTTCGCCCGCGGGCAGAAATTCCGAGGGCATTTCCGGCATGTCGGCCGAGGTCACCACGGCCTTGACACCGGGCGTCTTCGCGGCCTTGTCGGTGTCGATGGACAGGATGCGGGCATGGGCGTGGGGGCTGCGCAGAACCTTGCCGACCAGCATGCCCGGCAGAGCGATATCGGCGCCGAACTTGGCGCGGCCGGTGACCTTGTCGGCGCCGTCGGGACGGATCGTGCGCTTGCCGACCCACTTGTACTCTTTCTTTTGTTTGGCCATCGCTACGCCCTCCTGATATCCGCGGCCACGTCCATGACGGCGCGCACGATCTTGTCGTATCCGGTGCACCGGCACAGGTTGCCGGCCAGCCAATACCGGACCTCGCTTTCGGTCGGGTTGTTGTTCCTGTCGAGCAACACCTTCGCCGCGACCAGGAAACCCGGCGTGCAGAATCCGCATTGCAACGCCGCCGCCTCCAAGAACCTTTGCTGCAGCGGATGGAGCCGATCGCCGTGGGCGAGGCCCTCGACGGTCTTGACCGCGCGGCCTTCGACCTCCACCGCCAGAACCAGACAGGCGCAGACAAGTTGGCCGTCGAAGATCACGCTACAGGCGCCGCAATCGCCGGACGAGCAGCCTTCCTTGGTGCCGGTAAGCAGCAATTCGTCGCGCAGCACGTCGAGCAGGGTCTGCTCGGTGTCGCACAGGAACTCGGCCGGTTCGCCGTTGATCAAGGTCGATACATGTTGCTTGGCCATCAGTTGCTCCCCGCGCGCTCGAGCGCGATTCCGGCCGCGCGCCGCGCCAAAACGCCGGCGACCTTGGTTCGAAATTCGACCGTGCCCCGAATGTCGTCGATCGGCTCGCAGGCCGCGCTTGCCGCCGCCGCCAGGGCCTGCAGGGCGGTCTCATCGACCGGGGTCCCGATCAGGGCGTCGGCCGCGGCCTCGACCACAAGCACCTTCGGCGCCACGGCGCCGAGGGTGACCCGGGCGGCGGTGCATACACCACCCTCGTCAAGACTCAGGCAGACGCCGGCGCCGACCACCGCGATATCCATCTCGGTGCGCGGGATGAACCGCAAATAGGCGCTGCCGCTGCGCGGCGGGCGCGCCGGGAGGCGGATGTCGACCACCATTTCACCCTTGCCGAGCGAGGTCTGGCCAGGCCCGGTCGCGATGTCGCCGGCGGCAACGTCGCGTCGGCCGTCGGGGCCGGCGACGGTGCAGGTGCCCCCGGCCGCGATGATCGCCGGCACGCTGTCGGCCGCCGGCGACGCGTTGCACAGATTGCCGCCGATCGTGGCCCGGCTCTGAATCTGGGTCGATCCGATCAACTTGGCCGCCTCGACCACCCCCGGCCAGGCCGCCCTCAAGCTGTTGTTGGCGCCGATCCGCTCGCCGCAAGTCGCGGCCCCGATCCGGAATCCGCCGTCATCGGGAGCGATCAACGTCATATCGAATATTTTTTTGACGTCGACGATCAATCCGGGTCGAACGAGGCCGGCGCGCATCTGGACCAGGAGATCCGTTCCGCCGGCCAGTACCCGGGCTTCGCCATTGGCCTGTGCGAGCAGCGCAACCGCATCCTCGACCGAGCCGGGAGCTTCATATTGGATCGCGTTCATAATTCCTCGTCATTGCCGTCTTGTTGGTCCCGACCCTGGCCCGACCGAAGGCCGCGAGCACCCCCGCGGCCCGTATCTGTCGCCAAGGTCATGATTGAATCGCCCACCATTATAGTCGGAGGCCGGGGGCGTTGGCAGTCATAAAACGGGCCGCTGCCATGCGCCACTCATCGGAGCCCGAGGCCGCGGGCGATGATGCCGCGCAGGACCTCGGTGGTGCCGCCCTGTATGGTCAGCTTGGGCGCGACCGCGGTCGCATTCTGGATCACCGAATCGAAGGTCGCGCGATTGGTCGGGCTGGAATCGGCGAACGCGGCCAGATCCCGCGCCAGGCCCGGCAGCGCCTGTTCCCAATTGGTGCCCAGATCCTTGACCATGGCGGCCTGAAGCATGGGCTCCTCGCCCGCGGCCAACATGCCGGCGACCGAAATCGACATTCGGCGTAAAGTATGGAGCTGGGCGACCAGCCGGCCGATGCCTTCGCTACCCCGGCTGTCGGGGGCCGCACCCAGAACCCGCACCAGTTCGATCAGGACCTCGATGGTTTCCAAGAAGCGTTCCGGACCGCTGCGTTCGTAGGCCAGCTCGCTGGTCGCCTGTTTCCAGGCCATATCGACTTCGCCCAGCACATGGTCCGCCGGCAGGATCAAATCGTCGAACACCACTTCGTTGAAGTCGTGCTTGCCGGTCGGGAATTGAATTGGCCGAATCGTGATCCCCGGCGCCTTCAGATCGACCAGGAACTGGGTCAGACCATGGCGGCGGTTGTCGTCGGCCGGAGCTGAGGTGCGAAACAGGCCGATCATGTAGTCGGCGTAATGGGCGCTGCTGGTCCAGACCTTGCGGCCGTTGATCCGCCAGCCGTCGTCGACGGGCTCGGCGCGGGTCTTGGCGGCGAACAGATCGGAGCCCGAATCGGGCTCGCTCATGCCGATGCAGAACGTGCATTCACCGGCGGTGATGCGGGGCAGAATGTCCTGTTTGATGTCCTCGGGAGCGTGGCGGAGCAGGATCGGCCCGCTTTGCCGATCGGCGACGAAATGGCCCCGGGTGGGCGCGCCGGCGAGCAGCATTTCCTCGGTCACCACATAGCGTTCCAGGAACGAGCGCTCGTGGCCTCCGTATTGTCTGGGCCAGGTCATGCCGATCCAGCCCTTGGCGCCGACCTTGCGGCTGAAGGAGCGATCGAAGCGCTCGGCCGCGTAGCCGCCACGGGGATCGAAACCGCCGGCGGCGATCTCCTCGGCCAGGAACGCCCGGACCTCGCCCCTCAGCACCTCGGTCTCGGGCGGCAGGCGGATCGGATCAAATCGGATGCTGGTCGCCATCATCGCTTCCTAGGCGGCGGTGATCGTCGGCCACAGCTCGTCGGCGCCGGCGGCGGCGACCGATTCGCCGAGCCGGGTCGCCCAGACACTCTCGGGTCCGAAGTCGTCCCGCCAGGACCACAGCCGGTGGGTGAAGCGGTGAAGAATATGCTCCTTGGTGTAGCCGATCGCGCCATGGACTTGATGGGCGATGGCGGCGCCGGTGCCGGCGGCCTCGCCGACCCTGATCTTGGCCGCGGCCACGTCGAGCAGCAGGCCCGCATCCACCCGCTCCGAGGCCTCGATCGCGGCGCCGGCGGAGTTCGCGGCGGCGACCGCCGCGGCGGTTTCGCCGGCCAGGCGTGCGAGATCATGCTGGATGACCTGGAACTTGGCGATCGGGCGGCCAAACGCCTTCCGCTCGCCGGCATATCGGACCGATAGATCGAGCAGGGTCTGGAGCGCCCCCGCCATCTGCATCGCCCGCGCCGCGGCGCCCATCAGCATCAGCGCGTCCCGATCGGCCCCGGCCGGCGCAATCAGTCGCGGGCGCGCGCCGTCGAAAATCACGTCGTCCTTGGCCTCGCCGGCCAGATTGAGGCCGGGCCGGATCGCGCAGTCGTGACCCGCGACCAAGGCCACCACCGGCCCGTCGGCGCCTTCGGCGGCGAGGGCAAGGGAATCGCAGTCACGCGCGAACGGCACTTGGCAAGCGGTGCCGGCAAGGGTGCCGTCTTGTGCCAAGGTCAAGCGGTCCTGGTGACGGGTCGGGGCCACCGCGATCGGCCCTTGGGGCGCTTCGAGGCCGGATTCGGCCAACAGCCAGCCACCAAGCAGGGTCTCGGCCAGGGGCAGCGTCACGGCATGGGCGCCGGCAAGCCCGAGCACCGCGAACCCGTCGGCGCGCGCGCCACCCGAGCCGCCGGCCGTCTCGGGCACCCAGGCCAGGGTCAGGCCGGAATCCGTCAGCGCCTGCCACAGCGGCGCCCGCCAGGAATCGTCGCCGGCATTGTTGACCGTCTGGGGATCGCCCAGGTCCTGAAATATCCTGGTCGCGACATCGACGACGATGGTGTCGGCTTCGGCCATCGGCGCCTCAGCGGCCGGCGAACTCCGGAACCCGGCGCTCGGCCATCGCCTTGACGCCCTCGGCGAAATCTTCCGTCGCGCGCAGCCTGTCCTGGATCGCCAGTTCATGATCGGTGGCGGCGGCGACCCGATCGGCGAGGCCGTTGCGCATGGTTGCCCGGGTCTCGCCGACGCCGAGCGGCGAACAGACCGCGATCTCCCCAGCCAGGTCCAGGGCCGCCTGGCGCACCCGGTCCTGGGGCACGAGCAGGTCGGCCAGGCCCATGGCAAGGGCTTCCTCGCCCTTGAACCGGCGGCTGGTGTAGAACATCAAGGCGGCCTTGGACGGACCGATCAATAGGGGCAGGGTGACGGTCAGGCCGAATCCGGGGTGAAATCCGAGGCGGGTGAAATTGGCGCTGAACCGGGCCTCGGGGCAGGTCACCCGGAAGTCGGGCATCACCGCGAGGCCGAGACCGCCGCCGACCGCGGCGCCATGGATCGCGGCGACGATCGGCTTGGCGGTCCGGAACAGGCGCACCGCCTCCCGGTAGAGATGGGGCACGCTCGGCGCCGCGACATCGCCCGGATCACCCCCCCGGTCGCCCGCGCCATCGCTGCCGAAGTTGGCGCCGGCGCAGAACGCCTTGCCCTGGGCGGCCAGGACCAGCGCGCGGCAGGTGGGGTCCTCGTCCAGGGCCTCGAACGCGTCGGCGATCTGGCCGATCAGGTCGTGGTCGAAGAAGTTGTAGGGTGGCCGCTGAATCTCGACCAGCGCGACATTGTCGGCGATGGTCACGGCAATGTCCTGAAACGGTCCCAAACTGGCCAAGCTCTGCCCTCCCCGTTGGCACGTGCCCGATCCGAACCCTGCATATAGCCCGGAACCGGCGCCTTGTCAGCCGCCATCCCGGCCCTGGAATCCGCCCCGATCGTCTCGCCAGCGAATTCGCACCGTGACGAAGGCCTGTCAAGCCTGGCCGAAGGCGACCGCGCTCGCGCGGCTGCGGGCTTGACACGCCTTCGTCACGGTGCCACCGGGTATCCGAGACGATCATGGCGGAGTCCAGGACACGATTGAAGCCGCGGTCGCGGCCGTCTATCAATTCATGGTTCGGGGCAAACGGGATGGTGGAGACCATGGCGGGCAAGAAGACGGTTCGGGCGGGACTGGTCGGGTCGGGGTTCGCGGCCAAGCTTCATATCGACGGGATTAGGCGCCTCCACGGCACCAACGCCGAGGTGGTCGGGGTCTATTCGCCGACCGCGGCCCATGCGCGGACGTTCGCCGAGGCTCACGACATCGCGGCGATCGGAGAGTTGGACGACCTGATCGAGAAGGTCGATGTGGTCCATGTGTGCGCACCGCCCGTTGCCCATGAGCCGGTCGCGGTCCGGGCGCTGGCGGCCGGGCGCCACGCGATCGTCGAAAAGCCGCTGACCGGCTTCTTCGGCGATGATGGTCAAGACCTCGACGGCCGCACCCTGCCGAAGCAGCGTGCCCTCGACGAGGCGATGGTGAGCATCGCCCGGATGCTCGAGGCCGAGCGGCAAAGCAGCTCCTGTATTCTGTATGCAGAGAACTGGGTTTACGCGCCGGCGATCCAGAAAGAGCGCGAGGTGATCGAAAAGACCGGCGCCCAAATCCTGTGGCTGCACGGCGAGGAGGCCCATTCGGGCTCTCATTCCAAAGCCTATGGGCATTGGCGGCTGACCGGCGGCGGCTCGATGATCGGCAAGGGTTGCCATCCCTTGTCGGCGGCGCTTTATCTGAAGCGAGTCGAAGGCCGCGCCCGCGATGGCCGTCCGATCCGCCCGGCAACGGTCTCGGGCCGGACCCATTCCCTGACCCGACTCGAAGGTTTCATCGACCAGGGCCATCTCCGCACCGATTACCACGATGTCGAGGATTTCTCGGCCATGCACGTGGTCTTCGCCGACGGCACCATCGCCGATATCTTCGCCTCCGAGATCATCATGGGCGGCATCCACAACTGGCTCGAAGTGGCGGCCAACAACCACCGCACCGTCTGCAACATCAACCCCAACACGGCGATGCAGACCTACAACCCGGTCGAGGCCAATTTCGACGACATCTACGTGGTCGAGAAAATCGGCACCAAGCAGGGCTGGTCGTCTCCGGCCCCCGACGAAGACCACTTCACCGGCTTTCCCCAGGAAATCGAGGCGTTCTATCGCACCGTGGCTTATGGCGAGCCCGTGGAAAGTGACTCCCGATTGGCCGCCGACACCATCGCCACCATCTATGCCGCCTATCTCTCGGCCGAGCGCGCCGGCGCCGAAGTCGCGGTCCCGCGGGCCGCCGGCGCCGGGCCGGACCAGGACTAGTTTCGTGCCCGATGCCGCCCTCGCGCCGCTGCTCGCCAAGCTGTTCCTGCTGATCCGGATCATCTCGGATTACCCCGAGCCCGCCGAGGCGCCCACGATTCACCGCCTGCCCCAAGCCGAGCTGGCGGCGCATGCCTGCGCCCGACCGTGCATCCTCCGCGCCTATTACTCGCGCGGCGGCGCCATCTATATTGACGAGACCCTCGACCTGGCCGGCGACAAATACGCCCGCTCGGTGCTGGTCCACGAACTGGTCCATTACCTCCAGGATCTGAACGGCACCCATGCCGATCAAGAAGCCTGCATTCGCGGCCCGCTTCTCGAGCGCGAGGCCTATTGGGTCCAGGACCAGTATCTGCGCAAGGTCCGCGGGCCGATGCTCTCGGGCCTCCACTACACCAATCGCTTCTGGCGCCCCTGCGAAGACCCGTGACGCAAGCGCGGCGAAAAATTAATATGGGGACAGTTTATTGAATTATCCAAATAAATGCGGGGACAAATAAATACGGGGACACGGTGTAATTGGGCTAGGGCCTGTGGACAATTAGGGGATTCCCAAAACGGGTAAAAAGTGATTCAAGCTTCCTTTTGCAGGGAGCTCATCATGAACACGGCGCGTTTTGTCATCGCGG
>CAJWQN010000141.1 GCA_913045505.1 uncultured Rhodospirillaceae bacterium
CGACTATCGGCCATGGCCGGGCCAAATTCAAGCGACCGCGTGGCTTGGGCGGGTTAGACTGCGGCACTTCCAACCCAAGCGCCGCCGGCGTTCCGCGGCGCCATCAGGTAAGATCATGGCATGACAGGACCGCCGGCGGGGCGGGCGGCGCATCTCACCCCTGCCGAACGAATCGGGTTCTTGATGCTGGTGATGGCCGCCATCGCCTTCGGGCTGGCGCCGAGCGGCGCCAAGCTCGCCTATGCCGGCGGCACGGAGCCGTTGACCCTCGTGGCCCTGCGCTTCTTCGCCAGCGCGGTCGGTGTAGGGGTGGTGGCGCTCATGCTGGGTCGCCCCTTGACGCTCCGGCTTCGGAGCGCGATCGGTGCCGTGGCGCTCGGCATGTTGCTGGTTTGGAACGCCTTCGGCTATTTGTCGGCGATTCATTACATCCCGGTAAGCCTAGCCGCCGCCCTGTTCTATACGTTTCCGATCCAGGTCGGTGTGATGGCCACGATTATCGGCCACGAAAGGCTGACCTGGGCAAGGCTCGCCGCCCTGCTGCTGGGGTTTTGCGGCGTCATTCTGGCGGTCGGCACCGAGGTCCGCGGCCTCGACTGGCGCGGCGTCGGGTTCGCGATCGGCGCCGGGACCGGGGTCGCGGTCAGCTCGATCACGTTCGAACGCATGTCGCGGCGTGGCGATCGCGTCACGATGGTGCTCTGGGCCACGATCAGCGCCACCGCCGTCACCTGGACCGCGGTATTGGCGACCGGCGGCTTGGTCTGGCCGAGTGGCGATCTGGGTTGGGCCGGACTGGCCATGACCGTTCTCTGCTTCGCCTTCGCCCTGGTGACCTATTACCTGGCCTTGCCCCGGGTCGGCGCCGTCCGCGCCGCCATGGTCGCCAACCTGGAGCCGGTGATCGCGATCACGGCGGCGATGGTGATTCTGGTCGAGCGCCCGACCCTGGCCCGGCTCGCCGGGGTCGGGCTGATCCTCGGCGCCATCCTCTTGATGCATGTCAGCGACCGCCGTCGCCGCCGGGCCGATCAGTCGGGCGTCCAGGGCTCGTAATCGCCGGTGGCCGGCGCGCGCCGGCCGCCCAATTCCAGCGCGCCCGGCGGCCGGTAGGCGGCCGAGGTTCCGGTCAAGTTGGCCTGATGCGGCTTTTGCCACGACCGAACCAAGTCCGGCGCCTCGGTCGGGGGCTTGTCCAGGGTATGGGTCAGCCAGCCCTGCCAGGCCGGCGGCACCGCGGAGGCCTCGGGCGCATCCCTATAGATCACCCAGCGGCGCTCGCGCCGGCCGGGACGCGGCGTCTTGTCGCGGAAATACCGATTGCCGGCTTCGTCCTCGCCGACCGGCGCGCCGAAAAAACGGGTGAAGAGTATGGTACCGAAAGTCGCGCCCATGATCGTTCGTGTTGGTTGCCTCATGCGATCGAACCGGGAATATAGTCGGGCCACAACCGATTCGTCCAGTTTGCCCGAAGCTGTGAAACCCGAAAGGTGGAATCATGACATTCGCGCGTTTGCTTCCCCTCTGTCTGTTGCTCGGCCTGTCCCCGGCCGGCGCCCAAACGATCGAGCGGCACGAGATCGACGCGGGAGCGGCGGCGCTGGAGGCCAAGGTCATCGGCTGGCGGCGGGACTTTCACGCCCATCCCGAACTCGGCAACCGCGAGGTGCGCACCGCCGGCCTGGTGGCCGCTCATTTGCGCGCGCTCGGATTCGATTCGGTGCGCACGGGCGTCGCCCATACCGGCGTGATCGGCCTGCTCACCGGCGCCAGGCCCGGCAAGGTGGTGGCGCTCCGCGCCGACATGGACGCCCTGCCCGTGACCGAGCAGACCGGACTCGCCTTCGCCTCCACTGTTCGGACCACTTACAACGGCCAGGACGTCGGTGTCATGCATGCCTGCGGCCACGACGCCCATATCGCGATTCTGATGGGGGTGGCGGAATTGCTGGCCGCCCGGCGCGACCGCATTCCGGGGTCGGTGAAGTTCATTTTCCAGCCGGCCGAGGAAGGGCCGCCCGCGGACGAGGACGGCGGCGCCGACATGATGGTCCGGGAAGGCGCGCTTCAGGATCCGGTCCCGGACGCCATTTTCGGCCTTCACGTCGGGCCCCGGGATCTCAATCGGCTCTATTACGCCGTGGGGCCGATGCTGGCCAGCGCCGACGTGGTCAATATTCACGTCAAGGGCCGGCAAACCCATGGCGCCTCGCCCTGGCGGGGCATCGACCCGATCGTGGTCGCGGCCCAGATCGTGCTCGGCCTGCAAACCATCCACAGCCGCCAGATCGATACCCGCGAAGCGGCGGTGATCTCGATCGGCAGCATCCATGGCGGGGTCCGCAACAACATCATCCCCGACGAGGTCGAGATGATCGGCACCATCCGCACCCACGATCAGGGGGTGCGCGCCGACATCAAGAGCCGCGTGGTGCGCACTGCCGAATCGATCGCGGCCAGCACCGGCGCCACCGCGAGCGTGACCTTCGGCTTCGGCATCCCGGTCGCCTATAACGATCCGGCCCTGGTCGCGCGCATGGTCCCGACCCTGGAGCGCGTCGCCGGAGCCGCCGGCGCGGTGCCGACCCCGGCGGTGATGGGCTACGAGGACTTCTCCTATTACCAGCAGCAGGTGCCGGGCATGTTCGTGTTCCTCGGCGCCCGCCCGCCCGAAATTTCGGAGGATGACGCGGCGCCCAACCACAGCCCCCGGTTCGTGATCGACGAATCCGCCCTCCAGACCGGCGTCCGCGCCCTCGCCAGCCTGGCCCTCGACTTCCTGGCCCAGGAGTGACCGGAGGCCGGTTCGGCAACCCCGACCGTTCCGATATGACCGCCCCGGCACTATTCCCCGGGATCGGCAAGTATCCGAATACGGTTTGCGCGGGCCGGCCGGTCAGCCGGACCCGAACACCTTTTGCAACAGCTCGGTGGATCGCTTGAGGGGGTCCTGGCGGATCGCCGCTTCCTCCTGGGCCAGCTTGTGGAACAGGCCGGCCATGGCCTGCTCGACCGCATAGCCGGTGATATCAGCCTGGACATCCGGCATCAGGGGGATCGACTGATAGGGACCCATCATATCCTCGAAGGCACGGATCGCGCCCACTTCGGCGAGCGTGCGACGGACGATCGGGGACATCCGTTCGGCCAGCGCCGGAGTCATGGCGCGCTGAAAATAGCGGGTCGCGGCGTCGTTCGGCCCCTCATAAATGCCGCGAACGTCGTCGATGGTCATTCGCGACACCGAGTCCAGGAACACGGCGCGCGCTTCCGGCACCGCGGCTTCCGCGGCACGATTGAGCTTGAGCTCGAGATCATTGCCGAGCCCGTCCATGCCAATCAGGCTCAGCGCCGACTGGACGTCCCGAAGGCTGGCGGGAAGCGGAATGTGAATTTCCGGATCGGCGTTGAAACCATCGGCCCGGCTCAATCCCGCGACCACCCGTTCGGTGCCGATCTTCAGCGCCTCCAGCAGACCGTCAGCGATTTCGCCCTCGCTCAATCCGGACGCTCCCGGCACCGAGTCTTCGAGTGATTTCAGGGTGTCGAGCGCACGGTCCAGGAGGCCCTGGCCGGCCGCGCCCCCAAAGGTCGCGCCCAGAGTCATGATCGCCACCAGGCCCGCAACCGTCATTCGACACCGCATGTTCGGTCCCTCCAGCCTGATTCCGGAATTTAGGATTTGGCTGCGGCGCCGGCGCGGCCTCGCCAAATCTTTTGCACGTCCTTGGACAACGCCATCGGGTCGAATGGCTTGCGAATCACCCCGATGGCGCCAAGCTTCTTATAACGCTCGATCTCGGTCGGCATTGCCTTGGCGGTCAGAAACACCACCGGCAGCGAATCGAATCCAGGCAGGGCATGCAATGCCGCCATGGTGCCAGGACCGTCCATGCCGGGCATCATCACGTCGAGCAAAACCAGTTGCGGTTCGAAATCCGGCACCGCCGCGACGGCCTCCGATCCCGACTCGCAGATCTTGACCGTGAACCCGCCGACGGTTTCCAAGGCGATGCGGGCCACGGCTCGGATGTCGGCCTCGTCCTCCACATACAACACTTTGTCCAGCTTGGTATTGCTCATGATTTCGTCCTTGGGCCGCGACGCGACGGCACCAGCCTGGCAATGGTCTCGATCAACTCCCGATCACTGGTCCGCGATTTGACCAGCACCGCCTCGACCTGGGCGGCGACTCGGGCACCTATCTCGTCGCCGGAGAAGACGATAACGGGCGGCGTCCGATCGCCCGCGGCCCGCAACGACGGCATCAAGTCTAGACCATCGCCGTCGGGCAGGCCGACATCAATCATTACCAGATCGAAGTCCTGTTCGGAAAGACGGCGTTGCGCTTCGCTCAGGCTCGCCGCGGTCTCGATATCGACCAAATCGGCCAGCAGCCCCTTGACCACTTGCATCAAGTCGGCATCGTCCTCGACATGGAGCATCCGCGCCTTGCCGGCGCGCTCATCGCCCGCGGCCCATCGGATCGCGGACAAAAGTTTCTCTTGATCGATTGGTTTTTGAAGCCAGTCGGCCACGCCGAGCAGGGACGTGGCGGGGCCGGCGCTGGCCTCGTCGGCTTTCACCGACACGACCACGATCGGCAGATCCCGGGTCACCTCCTGGGCGCGGAGGTCGCGGATCATCGACAGGCCGTCCTGGTCGGGAAGGATCAGATCCACCGTCATCGCGTCATAGGAGCCCGATCGGGCCATGGCCTTGGCCTGCGCCGCGGTAAAGGCGATCTCCGCATCGTACCCAGGCTCACGCAACATCATCGACAACAGCTTGGCGATGTCCCGGTCATCCTCGCAGATCAATATGCGCGGCCGATCATCCTCGGCATCACTGGCCCGGTCGGAGTCCACCGCTTCCCAAACCTCCGGGTCCGCCCAGGTCGGAAGATCGAAGTAGAACGTGGTCCCGATGCCCATCGCGGTTTCGAAGCCGATTTCGCCACCATGCTTTTCGACAATGGCCTTGGAGATGCTGAGGCCCAGCCCGGTTCCGCCCTTGCCGCGGCTGTCAGACGAATCGGCCTGGGTGAACTGCTCGAATATGCGGCCGCGAAAATCTTCGGGAATGCCGGGGCCATGATCCGCGACGGCGGCACGGATCATACCGTCCCGTGGAGTCACCGACACTGAGACCGTGCCGCCCTGGGGCGAGAACTTGGCGGCATTGGACAACAGATTCGCAAACACCTGCGCGAGTCTGTCGCCATCCCCCCACACCGTTATCTCGGGATCGGCCTCGGTGAGCACGAAGGTCACCTGGCAGGTTTCCGCATAACCCTGATTCTCGTTGATCGTCCGTTCGACCAAACCGGTCATCTGGACCGGCTCGAAGCGAAATTCCATGCCGCCCGACCGGATCTTCTCCATATTCAGAACGTCGTTGACCAGGGCGATCAGACGCTCGGTGTTGTTGAGCGCGAGATCGAGCATCCCGCGACTCTGATCGGCGAGGGGCCCGACCGCGCCGCCGAGAATCAGGCCCAGGGAGCCGCGGATCGAGGTCAGGGGCGTCCGCAGTTCGTGACTCACGGTCGATACGAACTGGTTCTTGGCGCGTTCCGTCTCCTTGCGCTCGACCACGCGCCCGAGCTGGGTGCCGATCTGTTCCAAGGCCTGCAGCAAGGCCTGATCGGGCGCGACCACGGTATCGGTGAAGAATTCGAGCACGGCAACAACGTCCAAGCCGGCCCGAACCGGAACCGCGAACCCGGACTTGGCGCCGATATCCTGGGCCATCTTGGCGCGCGGAAAATTCGAGTCCTGGGTTATGTCGGTTATCCAAGCCGGCTTGCCGGTCTCCAAAATGCGACCGGGCAACCCAACGCCGCGTTCGAACACCGCTGACCGCGTCATCTCGCGGAACCTGGCGAAACGGTCGGGATCGCTGAGACACCACAGTTCGGCTGACACCAATCGCCCGGTATCGGCCCCTTCGCGGACGAAGGCATGCCCGATCGGCCAACCGGTATGGGCGCAAATCTTGTCGAGGCTGACCTGGATGACCTCGTCGATGTCCGAGGCCTCGTTGATCGCCATGGTGATTTCGCTCAGCAGGCCCAGGATCGCGGTCTTGGCCACCAGGTCCTGCTCGATGCGCTTGCGCTCGGTGATGTCGCGGATGATGCCCGTGAACTTGCGTTCGCCGGTCACCTCCATTTCGTTGACCGCAAGATCCATCGGAAACGTCGTTCCGTCCTTGCGTAGGCCGACCACTTCGCGGCCGGTCCCGACGATCCGGGGAATACCCGTGTTCAGATAATTCGCGACATAACGGTCATACGCGTCGCGATCGGGCTGGGGCATCAAGAGACGGACGTTCTCGCCCATCACCTCCTCCGCCTCGTAACCGAAAATGGCCGCCGCGGCCGGATTGAATGTCTCGATTCGGGCTTCCGAATCGATGGTGACGATTCCGTCCACGGCCGTTTCAATGATCGCGCCGAGGCGCGTCTCGTTCTCGATCAACGCCCGCTCGCGCCGCTTCGCCTCGGTGATATCGGTCTGCACCAACGTGGTGCCGCCATCCCGGGTCCGACGTTCGGCGACCAGCATCCAGCGATCGGCGCCGACCGAGATCTCGATCTTCCCGCGCGGCTTGCGATGATGCTCCAGGCGGCGCTGGATTTGCTCCGCGGCGGTCGCATCGTCGAAGAGGGTATAGCCGCGCTCGACCGACGCGCGGACCAAATCCTCGAATCGAACCCCCGGCTTGATCAGCTCCCGTGTCCGGGGATTGAGCGACCGGAATGTCTCGTTGCACAGCACCAGCCGGTCGTTGCGATCGAACAGGGCGAAACCATCCGAGACGCTCTCAATGCCATCATCGAGCCGGGCGTGGGCCTCGGCCGCGTCGCGTTGGGCGGCCTCGAGTTCGCCGACGCGAACCGACAAATCCTCGCGCAGCGTCTCCAATGCCATCACGTTTTTCAGATTGGTCTGCTCGATTTCACGCAGATCGGACAGGTCCTGGAGCACGACCACCGAGCCGGTCACCGCATCGCCGTAGCGCAGCAGCGAAATCGAGACCCGCACGTCGACCGTCGTGCCATCCCGGCGCACGAGCCGGCCCTCTTGGTGCTGGAGGGAGCGGCGTTCGCGGATGCTCTTGTCGATCGAACAGGCGTGGTTGCACCGGGTACCGGGATCGCCGAACACCTGGTAACAGGGAACCGCAAGCGCTTCGTCGAGACTCCAGCCGGTCAAGCGCTCCGCCGCCGGATTGATGTAGATAAGGTTGCGGCCGAGATCGCGGACATAGACCGCGTCGCTCATGCTCGCCAGAACCGCCTCGCTGATCAGCGCGCGATTTCCGTCCGCTCTCGAATCCGGCTCGGCAGCCATGGGCGATGACCCGTTGTTACGCGAAACTTCGGGGCAGATTTTCTCGGTCGGCATCCTCATAGCCTAAACTAGGGCCTGTGGACAATCATCTTGCGGCGATGAGCGTGGCGACGAGGTTGAGGTTCGCGCCGTAGCTTGTGT
>CAJWQN010000142.1 GCA_913045505.1 uncultured Rhodospirillaceae bacterium
GCCTCGATCACGCCGGCCAGCGCGCCGCGCCAGCCGGCATGGGCGGCGCCGATGATGCCGGCCTCGTGATCGGCGAGGAGCACCGGCGCGCAGTCGGCGGTGAGCACGCCGAGGGCGATGCCGGGCCTGCGGGTGACCATGGCGTCGGCATGGGGCGCGGCGCCGGCCGACCAGGATTCGGCGACCGTCACCGCCCTCGCGCTGTGGACCTGGTGGCAAGTGACGAGTGCCATCGGCGCCGCCGGCGTCACGCCCAGCCGGGCCATCGCCAGGATACGGTTTTCAGCGACCGCGGCGGCGGAGTCGCCCGAGCCGAAGCCGCAATTGAGCGAGCGAAACAGCCCATCCGAAACCCCGCCGTCACGGGTGAAGAAGCCGTGCCGGATCCGGCCCGCGCCACTCAAGGTCGGGCTCTCGATCATGGACTGTCGAAACCGGCGCAAGCCGGCATGTCAGGGTCGGTAATCGCCAGCACCTTGAAGTGTTCGCCCATTTCGCCTGGTGCCGTCAAGCGGTGGTGCGCGAGGTGGACTGCCTTGCTCCGGGCCTTGTCGCCCCGATCGGCCAAGGCGGCGGCGCGCATCCCGATCCCGAGCGCGTCCAGAAAAACACCTTGCGCGATCGGGCCGTGGACCGCCGCCCCAGCCGCCGCCGCCGCTAGGGCCAGGGCGCCGAAATCGACCTGGGCGGCGAGATCGGCATTGCCCGGATCGGCCAAAACGTCATGGCGCCGATGGCGGCGTACCGCCTGCCAACTGTCGCCACGCGGATCGCGGCCACCGAAGTCGATAATCAACGCCGCACCCGGCCCGGCGAGGACGCGCGCGGCGATGTCGCGGGCCGCGGCCAGGCCCGCCGGGCAGACCTCGGCGATCGCGCCGGGCTGGTCGGTCGGACAACCCCGGCGCAACAGGGCCGCCGCGGGCGTCGGTCCGGGGGCACGGACGAAGCGAAAGCCGGTATCGGCGGCGGCGATCATCCGCTCGCGCCATCCCTCCGGCGTTGCCAGGAACTGATGAATCGGCAGGGCATCGAAAAACTCGTTGGCGATCAACAGCATCGGCCCATCGGGCAGCTCGGCGAGGCGGTCGTGCCAGCGCACCGGCGGCGGATTCGCGATTCCGTCCAGCGCCGCCCGCTGCAGCGCCCGCATGACCGGGCTGACCTCCACCAGATGAACCCTGAGCGCGGCCCGGAACGGGGGCACCATGGCCGCGGCGCGCAGCGCATCGACCATCAAGGTGCCGCGACCGGGGCCGAGTTCGACCAATTGCACGTGCCCGGGCGCGCCCAGCTTTTGCCAGCAATCGGCACACCACAAACCGATCAACTCACCGAACATCTGGCTGATTTCGGGAGCGGTGGTGAAGTCGCCGGCCAGACCGATGGGATTGGCGCGCATGTAGGTGCCGTGGCGTGGATGGAGCAGGGCTTCGGCCATGAACTGGGCCACGGTCAGCGGCCCTTGGATCGCGATCAGCCGCTCCAGATGGGCGGCCAATGCGCCGCTTCCCGGCGCGCTCACCCCGGCCGCCGCGCGCGCCCGATCAGCCACAAACCGCAGGCCAGCATGGGCAGCGACAAAAGCTGGCCCATGGTCGCGCCGCCGGCCAGGAACCCGATATGTGGGTCGGGCGCCCGATACAACTCGCAAATCATGCGGACGATCGCATAGCTGGCAAGGAAGGCGCCGGTCAATAGACCGGGCTGGCGGCCGGTTGGCCCGCGATGGGCGAGCCAGGCCATCACCGCGAACAGCGCCAACCCCTCCAGCCCCGCCTCGTAGAGTTGGCTGGGATGGCGGGGCTCGGGGCCGTAGCCGGGAAAGGTCATCGCCCAGGGCAGGTCGGACGCCCGGCCGGCCAACTCGCCGTTGATGAAATTGGCGATTCGGCCGAGGAACAGGCCGATCGGGATCGCCGGCGCGATCAGGTCGGCGATCGCCAGACTGGCCACGCCCCGGCGCCGGGCGAAAACCACGATCGCGGCCACCACGCCCAACAGGCCGCCGTGAAACGACATGCCGCCATGCCAGATCGCCAGCGCCTCGAGGGGCTGATCGAGGTAAAAGCCGGGACGATAGAACAACACGTAGCCCACGCGCCCGCCGAGCACGATCGCCAGCGTCGCCCATACCAGCAGATCGTCGATCGCCGCCGGATCCGGGGCCCCACCCCGGCGCCGGGCCAGCAGGCGGACATATTGCCAGCCCAGCAGCAGGCCGGTCACATAAGCGAGCGCATACCATCGGATCGCGATCGGCCCGATCGACACCGCCACCGGATCGAAGGCCGGAAACGCCAAGGCCAGAATCGGGGCCAATCCCACGGTCGCGCCCAAATCACCGATACGGATCTTCGGCCATGAGGTAGCTCCGCACATAATCGGCGACGCCTTCCTCGAGCGACGCGAAAGTCCCCATATAGCCGGCATTGCGGAGCCGATTCATGTCGGCCTGGGTGAAATACTGGTAGCGGCCGCGAATCGACTCGGGCAGATCGATGTAGGCGACCTCGCCCTCGGTGCCGAGCGCGGCGAACAGCGCCGCCGCCAGATCGTCGAAACTGCGGGCGCGGCCGGTGCCCATATTGAACAACCCGTTGACCTCCGAGTGCTCGTAAAGCCACAGCATCACATCGACGCAATCGCGCACATACACGAAGTCGCGCATCTGTCCGCCGTCCGGATAATCGGCATGAAGGGACTTGAACAGGGTCACCGGCTCACCGTCGCGGGCGAGCGGAAATTTCTGGGCGATCACGCTTTGCATGGCGCCCTTGTGGTATTCGTTGGGGCCGTAGACGTTGAAGAACTTGAGGCCGACGCATTGCGGCGGCCGGGTGTCGGGATTCCGGGCCAGCCGGGCGGCGCGCCGGTCGAACAGATGCTTGCTCCAGCCATAGGCATTGAGCGGGCGCAGCCGCGCCAGGCCCTCGATGGTGTGATCGTCGTCGAATCCGGCGCCGCCATCGCCGTAGGTTGCCGCCGACGAGGCATAGATCAGGCGCACCCGATGCTCGCTGCACAGACGCCACAGCATCAGGGAGAACACGAAATTCTGGCGCAGGATCAGGTCGGCGTCGGTCTCGGTGGTCGAGGACACCGCGCCCAGATGAAACACCGCCTCGATTCGACCCCAGGAATCGTTGGTACGGAACCGATTCAGCAAATACCGCGCCAGGTCCTTGGGCGCGATCAGGTCGGCGATTTCATGCTTGGCCAGATTGCGCCATTTGTCCCCCGTGCCCAGCGTGTCGCACACGACCAGGTCATGGACGCCGCGCTGGTTGAGGGCCGCGACTAGGTTGGAGCCGATGAATCCGGCGCCGCCGGTGACCACAATCATCGGATCGGGTTATAAGGATGGCCCTGGTGCCAGGCAACCCCGGCGGCGCCGCGCTCCGGGGACCATCCTCGGGGGGATTGCAGGCACGCCCGGCAACTCCCACTTGGTAGGCAAGAGCCCGCGGGCGCGGCCAAGGGGACCAAAATCATGGAAAGAGACAACAGACTTTTCGATGACCTGGCGCGGGTCGCCAACGGCGCGCTGTCGTCGTTTTCGGCGCTCAAGGACGAGGCCGAGGCCCGACTGCGCGACCAGATGGAACGCATTCTCGAGCGCATGGATCTGGTCCGTCGGGACGAGTTCGAGGCGGTGCAGGCCATGGCGGTTCGGGCGCGCGAGGAAAACGCGGCGCTTTCGGCGCGTCTCGACGCCCTGGAAGCGACGACCCCGGCGAAGGCGGCGGCCAAGAAGCGGCCCCGGTCCAAGCCCGCCGCAACCGCCAAGCGCCGCTCCAGGAAATCCGCCGGGGCACCGAAGACTTGAGCGGTCGAAACCGGCCGAGGAAACCTTGCGCCGGACTCTCCAATTTGGCAACTTACTGAGTCTTGTAGTAGGGGAGAGGGACACCTACTATATCCATGGCCCTCGGGGCCATGTCGGGGGTTCAGCGCCACGCTCGAGCCGTGTTCACGCGGCGTCAGATGGGGATTCGGACATGGAGACGATGACACGCGACACGATGGTGTCCGCGCCGCAGCCGATCGACGCCATCGAGGAGGTCGCCACCGCGCGCGACTGGGCCTTCGAGCGCCAGGACGCCGATGAGATCGCGATCCAGATCGGCGGCAGCTGGTGTGAATATCGGCTGTGGTTCGTATGGCGGTCCGATCTGGCGGCGCTCTATTTCTCCTGCGGCTTCGACATGCGAGTGCCGAAAGAGCGCCAGGACGCGGTGTATCCGCTCCTGGCCAAGCTGAACGAGAGGCTGTGGCTCGGCCATTTCGAATTGTGGTCCGACGAGGGCTGGCCCACCTTTCGCCACACCTTGCTGGTTCCGGACGGAGTCGGAGTCAGCGGCGACATCCTCCAGCATCTGGTCGATGACGCGGTGGCCGAGTGCGAGCGATTCTATCCGGCGTTTCAATGGGTGATCTGGGGCGGCAAGAATGCCGATCAGGCGATCGAAGTGTCGCTTCTGGACACCGTCGGAGAGGCGTGAATCCTGATGAGCGCGCAAAGTCGGTCGTGCGGTCTGCTGCTCATCGGCGGTGGCAAGATGGGCGGCGCCCTGCTCGGCGGCTGGCTCGGCCGGGGCATCGTCGCCTCCGATCAGGTGATCGTGATCGAGCCCGATCCGGGTGCGGCGGAAGGGCTCCGCGACCGCCACGGCGTCACGACCCATGCCGCGATCGAGGACGCGGGCACCGACCTTGCACCCGAGACCGTCGTGTTCGCGGTCAAACCCCAGGTGATGGCCGATGTCGCGCCCAGCTATCGTGGCCTGGTCGGCCCCGGCCGGGCGTTCCTGTCGATCGCCGCCGGCTTGCCGATCCGCGCCTTCGAGGGTTGGCTCGGGAGCACCGCCGCGATCGTCCGCGCCATGCCCAACACGCCGGCCGCCATCGGCCAGGGAATCACCGTCTTGTGCGCGAACCGTCAAGTGGACGAAGCGCAACGTGGCGCCAGCACGCGCTTGCTCGAAGCGGTCGGCCAAGTCGCCTGGATCGACGACGAAGCGGACATGGATGCGGTGACCGCGGTCTCGGGCAGCGGCCCGGCCTATGTGTTCCTGCTGATCGAATGCTTGACCGCGGCGGGCATCGAAGCGGGCCTCGATCCCGAATTGGCCGCCCGCCTGGCCACGGCCACGGTGGCCGGCGCCGGCGCCCTGGCCCAAGAGTCGGACGACGACGCCCGGACCCTGCGCCAAAACGTCACCAGCCCCGGCGGCACCACCGCGGCCGCGCTCGAGGTGCTGATGGGATCGGACGGATTGCAGCCCCTGATGACCCGCGCGGTCGCCGCCGCGACCCGGCGCGGCCGCGAACTCGCCCAAGGTTGAATAGGCCGGTTATACCGAATTGCGATGGGCAAGACTCATCGCAATTCGTAATGCGTTCGGTCGCCACGCAGGCTTTCCTCGCATAGGCTCGGGCGCGCCGTCGCGCTTGCCAACCGGCAATGAGTTTCACTCATTGCCGGTTGGTATTAGGCCAGACCTGCCTGGCGCAATCCCTCGACCACCCGTTCCCGATCGGCGGGATTCCGGTAGGGCCAGGTTTTGATCCGTTCGTCCAGGGAATAGTTGGGATTCACGGCCAGGGCCTTGTCCCATTCCGCGCGCGCTTCCTCGATGCGCCCTTGATGGCCGTAAATGGCGGCCAACCAGACATGGCTCGAATCGGTGCAGGGATTGCGGATGATACGCCGCTCGAATGCCTCGATGGCCTCGTCGAACTGGCCCAGCATGAAATGGGACTGGCCCAGAAACTGAAACATGATGTTGGGAAAATGGGGATTGAGGCGCATGGCCTGGTTGTAGGCCTCGATCGCCTGCTCGGATTTTCCGGCGTAGTGCAGGGCACTGCCCTTGGCCAAATAACCGCCGACGAAGTTGGGGTCCAAGGCGATCGCGCGATCGGCGTCGGCGAGCGCCGCGTCGTGGCGCTCATGCCATAGATTCATCATCGCCGAAGCCAGGTTTGGGTGCGCCCGATCCGGGCCCAAGGTGACCGCCCGTTCGGCGGCGGCTTGGGCGAGCCTCAGCGAATCCCGGGGATCGTCGGTCCACTGATTGGTGTAATCCTGGAGATAGGTGAACGCGACCGTGGCATGGGCATCGGCGAAATCCGGGTCGAGCGCGATCGCGCGCTCGCACATCTCGCGCGCCTGGGCGGAGGTGTCGGGGGTGGTTCCGATATTCTCGCGCGCCCGGAGATACCAATCATAGGCCTCCATGTTGTCGGTCCCGCCGCAGCAGCTCGCCTTGTCGCGCTCGGCCGCGGTCAACTTGACCTCGAGCGCGGCCACGATCTGCCGGGTGACCGCGTCCTGAACCTCGAAAATATCGGTCATGTCGCCGTCATAACGCTCGGCCCACAGATGGCCGCCATTGGCGCCGTCGATCAACTGAGCGTTGACCCTGACCCGGTCGCCGGCTCTGCGGATGCTGCCTTCCAGCACATAACGGACGCCGAGTTCGCCGGCCACCTGTGCGATATCGACCGCTCTGCCCTTATAGGCGAAGGAGGAATTGCGGGCGATCACGAACAGCCCGGAAAACTTCGACAAATCGGTGATGATGTCCTCGGTGATTCCGTCGGAGAAGTATTCCTGCTCGGGATCGGCGCTCATATTGGTAAACGGCAAAACCGCGATCGACGGCTTGTCCGGCAGCGCCAATGGCGCCGCGCCCGCGGCGACCTCCGGTTCCGGCCCATCGCCGCCCAACCGCACCCGATAGACCCGCACCGGCTTGGCGATGTTCTTGACCTCGCGCTCGCCGAGCCCATCGAAGCCGATACCGAGCTTGCCCTCAACATGGTCGAACACCGTGCCCGAGACGTTGATACCACCGGCGTCGGCCAGGGCTTCCAACCGGGCCGCGATGTTGATGCCGTCGCCATAGATCGAGCCGTCCCGGTGCTCGATCACATCGCCCAGATTGATTCCGATGCGGAATTCCATGCGCCGGTTCTCGGGCAGCGCGCCGTTGCGCGGCGCCAGATCGCGTTGGACATCGACCGCGCATTGCACCGCCTGCACCACGCTCGGAAACTCGGCCAGCACGCTGTCGCCGGCGGTATCGACGACCCGTCCCTGGCGCTGGGTGATGAGGTCCCTGAACACGCCGCGATAGGTGTTGAGCGTCACCACCGTCGAGGCCTCGTCATTGCTCATCAAGCGCGAATAGCCGACCACGTCCGCGCTCAGGATCGCGGCAAGCTTCCGTGTCGCCTCTTGCTGGGGTAAATCCACTCTCGAGATGCCCACCTCGCCCTGCCCGCCAAGTCACGCCCGCGGCTCGTTGACCATCGGCACACGGCTCGGCCGCCGAGCCGACCTATAGATAAGTAGCGGCGCGTGGGCGGACAAGGCTGGCGGCCCCTGGAATCTCGGCCGCGCGCTCCGGGCGCTCCGGGCGCGCTGTCGATAGCACTTTGAATTGACCGCTTTACGTAGCACATGAATTGACCGCTTCT
>CAJWQN010000143.1 GCA_913045505.1 uncultured Rhodospirillaceae bacterium
CTGGCGGTTGGCGGTATTGTCGAACTGGTTGGCCCAGATCGCGCCGTTGGGCTCCTTGGCGGCGATCTCCTCGGCCAAGCGGCCCGAATAGCGGATGTAGTTGCCCGGGTCCTTGTACGGGAGCGCCGGCACCAGGCGCAGATCGGCGCCGCACATGACCAGCATGTCCTTCTTTTCCTGGCTCTGGGTCTCGGGCATGACGATCACCGAGCGATAGCCGAGCGCATTGCCGACCAGGGCGAGTCCGATCCCGGTATTGCCGGCGGTGCCCTCGACGATCACCCCGCCGGGCCGAAGCTGGCCCTTGGCCTCGGCGTCGCGGACGATGAACAGGGCGGCGCGATCCTTGACCGACTGGCCCGGATTGAGGAACTCGCATTTGCCGAGAATTTCGCACCCCGTTTCTTGGGATGCGCGGTTGAGGCGCAGCAGCGGCGTATTGCCGATCAAATCGACAAAGCTGTCTCGAGTGTCCATGATTCTGCCGTCAGGCCGGCTTGGGACCGCGTTTGACGAACCCGCGCTGGGGATCGTAGCCGACTACCGCCAGGGCCAGAAAGCCGACCGTACAGGCGCAAACCACGACCGCGCCGAGGCCGTAGAATTGGCCTTCCGAGGCGTAGCGCACCAGTTGCACGCCATAGGTGAAGGGATTGACGCTGGCGATCCAGTAGACCAGATCGGCGCCGCTTTCCTGGAGGTACCACAACGGAAACAGCGCCGGCGATATAAAGAACATCGGAAAGATCACGAAATTCATGGTGCCGGCGAAGTTTTCGAGTTGTTTGATGTGAACCGACAGCAGCAGCCCCAACGCACCCAGCATCATCCCGGTCAGGATCAGGGCGGGAAACACGTAGAGCCAGCCGAGCGGGTCGTTGAACGCCACCCTGAGACCCGTGAACCAGGCGAAGGGGAGGCAGATGAGAAGGAACCCATAAGCCTGGATCACCGACAGCACGGTCCCCGACAGCAATTTGGCGGTGAGCAGATACCAGCGCGGCAGCGGCGCGGTCAGCAGCAGCCGCATCACGCCCATCTCGCGGTCGTAGACCATCGCCAGCGACGACTGCATGCCACTGAACAGCAGTACCATGCAGGTCAGGCCGGGCAGAATGTAGTACTCGTAGTTGACGCTCCGTTGCAGATAAGGTTCGCCGGCATCGACTCCGTAGACGCCGCGGAAGCCGACCGCGAACACGAACAGCCACAACGCCGGGCGCACGAACGCCGAAAACAGGCGGCCCTTCTGTTGAAGGAACTTCACCCCTTCGCGCTGGGTCAGCGCCTTCAGAGCCAGATATGCGTGGTCGATTCGCATCTCGGATCACTCCGGGTGGGCTTCAAAATTCGCAGGTGGTGTCCCGGCTTTCGTAGCCGAGGGTATCGAGGTCGTTGGTGCGATGGCGGAAGCCTTTCACCGGCGCCAGCGCCACCACCCATTCGGGCGTGGTCAGCAGGATCGGCTGGCGCAACTGGTTGGACCAGGGGCGCAACCCCATGACCTTGCCCTTGGAGCCGTCGATCCGTGCCTTGCCGCTGTTGAGATAGGCCTCGATGTCGCTGGTGAGGAGGGACCTGCCGCGCACCACCCCCTCGGCGACCATTTTCATCCCCATCCAGGCGCCCCAATCGGCCTCGTTCATCCGCCGGTCGTGCATGCGCTCGAACCGGCCATGGACCTGGGGCGCGCCGTGGCGCAAATGGGACCAGTGCCAGGCCCGGGGCACCAGGCCGGAAGCGCCCACCACCGGCACCGGCAGCTTGGTTCCATAGGGCACCCCATGGGCGAACTCGCCGTCCACGTCGGCCACGAACACCACGTCGTAATCGGCGCCGCCGGTCAGGAAATCGAGATCATTCAAGTCGCGCGCGCGCGGATCGGAGCCGAGCACGAACTGGCGGACCTCGACGAGGTCGAGACCGAACAGCGCCGCCGAACGCTCCAGAGCGGCGACGGTCTCGGCATCCTCGGCATGGGGTCCTTGCAGGACCAGCACCTCTCGCCACTTCTTGGCGACCAGGAACTGCGTCAGGCCGTCGATCAGCATCGCCCGGCTCGGCGCGATATGGATCAAATGGGGCTGGCAGTCGTCGTTGCGGAGCGCATTGCCGGTGGCGGAGACGTTGATCAGAACCAAACCGCCGCCGCGGGTCGCTCGGGCGATATCGGCAACCGCGTGATCGGGCAGGTCGAGCAGGAAGAAATCGATGCCCTGCTCGTCGTGCAGCCGGATGATCGCAGCCAGCGCCGCGGTCTCGTCGGCGGCGCGGGCGTGCTCCAGCGCGAAGCTCGCCTTGGCCATCCGTTCCAGGCGTTTGATGTCCGAGAGCCCCAAGACGGCGCCGGGATAGCCGCGGCGATCCTGGATCGCGGTCGCCGAGCGAATGTCGGTCGGGTGGATGCCCCAATCGTCGTAACGGACATCCTCGGCCAGATCGACATAGCCGATGGTGAAGACAGGCCGGGAGTCGGTCTCGTCGGCGTAAACGATCGCGCCGGCGCCGATAAACATCGCCGCCACCGCAAGGGCGCCCGTGTATCGCCTGACCGGCCCGATCCAGGCCTGGATCTCATCACACTTCGGAATGACGTCCTCCCGCCGGGTGCTGCCGATCAATCCGACTCGGGCCCGGTCAGGCCGACAAAGGCGTCGTGCAGGTTGGCGGCGCCGGTTTCCTCGACCAATTGCCTCGGGCTGCCGACCTTGAGCACCTTGCCCTGGTGCAGAACGACGACCCGATCGGCGTGATCGGCCTCATCGACCAAATGGGTTGCCCACAGCACCGCCATCTTGCGCTCGTCGCAAAGCCGCACCACGTGGTTCAGAAGATCGCGACGGCTGGCCGGATCGAGCCCGACCGTCGGCTCGTCCATCAACAGCAGGCTCGGCCGGTGCAGCAACGCCCGGGCCAGTTCGATCCGTCGGCGCTGGCCGCCGCTCAGCGCCCGGGCCGGATCGCGGGCGCGGTCGGTCAGTTTGAGCTTGGCCAGTTCGGTGTCGATGCGGCTGCCGGCCTCGCGTCCGTTCAGACCGTGCAAATTGGCGTGAAAGCGGAGATTGCCGATCACGGTCAGGTCCAGGTCCAGGGTCGGCTGCTGGAACACGACCCCGATCCCGGCCAGGGCCGGCACCGCGTTACGCCGGATATCGGCGTCGCCGATCCTTATCGTGCCGCCGTCGGGCACGAACAGGCCGGTCAAGAGCTGAAACAAGGTCGTCTTGCCGGCGCCGTTCGGTCCCAGCAGGGCGACCAGCTCGCCGGCGCGAATGGAGATGTCGATATGATCCAGCGCCTTGCGCGCGCCATAGTTCTTGACCACATCGGTGGCATCGAGAACGATGGGGGTTTCGGCGGAGGCTTGGATTTGATTCACTGGACCGCCCCGGGCGTCTGATCGCCGGATGCGCCGGCCAGTCCATGGAGCAGCGAGCTGTGGCGCTCCAAGAGATCGATCCGGAATCGATCGATGGCCGGATCCTCGACATCGCGCGGGCGCGTCAGACCGACGGTCTCGTCGAGGATCACCTTTGACGGCCCGCGCGACAGAAACACGATCCGGTCGGCCAGGTAGATCGCCTCGCGCAGGTCATGAGTCACGAACACCACGGTCGTCGGCCGCGCCCGCCACAGGTCGAGCAGCAAGCCCCGAAGACGATTGCCGACCGGCAGATCGAGAGACACGAACGGCTCGTCGAGCAGCAGGAGCTGGGGCTCGGTGACGAAGGCGCGCGCCAGGGCGACCCGGCGCTGCATGCCGCCCGACAACCGGTTTGGAAAGTCGTCCAGTGAATCGCCCAGCTCCATCTGTCTGAGCAGTGCCTCCGCGCGGCCCTCCGCGCCCTCGGCTTGGTCGAGCACGATCCGGACGTTGTCGCGGACCGACAACCAGGGCAGCAACCGCGGGGTCTGGAACATGTAAGCGATGCGCGCCGACTCCACCGGCGTGCCGTCACTCAACTGGACGGTGCCCTCGGCTTCTCGATCCAGGCGCGCGATCAGATTCATCAACGTGGTCTTGCCGCATCCGGACGGACCGACGATGCACAGGAACTGCGCCGCGGGCACACTCAACGCCAGGCCCTCGATCGCGACCCGCGAACCACCATTGGCCGGCATCCGAAAGGTCTTGCGATCGATGCGGATGTCAAGCGCCGCCGCGCCGGTCATTTGCGCCACCGGGTCATATGGCGTTCCATCGGCTCGACCAAGCCGATCTCGATGAACAGCATCACTATCACGAACGCCAGGGTGTAGGCGAGCAGGCCGGCGATATCGAACATCTGGAAGAAGATACCGATCTGGAAGCCGATCCCGTCGCTGCGTCCGAGCAACTCGACCACCAGCACGATCTTCCAGATCAGGGCGATGCCCGAGCGCGCCGAGACCATGAGGTAGGGATAGAGCTGGGGCAGGAAGAACTGGGTGAAGGTCCGCCGTCGATCGACCCGGAACACGGCCGCGACCTCCAGCAGCTCGCGATCGAGTGCCCGGGTGCCCTCGCGGATGGTCACCACCACGTTGGGGAACTTGTTCAGCGCCACCGCCAGGATCGCCGCGACCTCGGTGAGCCCGAACCAGACGTAACACAGAATGATCGTGACCAGCGCCGGGATGTTGAGGAACAGGATCAGCCAACCGTCGAGGATCACGTCCACTTGCTTGCGTTGGCCCATGACGATGCCGAGCGCGGTGCCGCAGATCATCGCCAGCACGAACGCGGCGATGACCCTGAGCAGGGTGATGCCCAGGTCCCAGAGCAGGCTGCCGTGGAGAAGATGATCCCAAAAGGTGAGCGCGACCCGCCACGGATCCGGCAGAACCCGGCTTTGGGCGAGCACCGCGCTGGCTTCCCACACCGCGATCAGCAGCACGAACGAGGCCAAGCGCAGCCACGGCGCGCTCAGGCCGGCGCGCGTACCGGCGGGGGCTGATTCCGAACGGCTCAATAGGCTCCGCTCCACACCGTCCCCGGCGCCAGGTGGGTGCTGCCGCCGACCAATTTGCGGCCGCCGAGTTCGGCGACGATGGCGAACGCGGCGCGGATCGAGTCCTCCTGATGGGGGCCGAACTTGGCTGGCACGCCGTCGCGATAGCCGTCGCGAAGCGCGATCAGGGTGGCATCGTCGCGAGCCTTGGTCATCGGCCGGATTCGATCCCATTCGGCATCGGATTCGACCAGAATACGCCGCGCCGCCGCCGATGCCTGCAAAAAGCCCTTGATCGCGGCCTGATTCGCGTCCGCCCAGGATTCGCCGAACACATAGCCGATCAGCGGCAGTCGACCCGGCACGCCGAGCGCGGGCAGCAAGTCCTGAACCTGAATCAGTTCGGTCATCTTGGCCGCGCGTAGCCGGGCGGTGTAGTTCCAGTAATTGAGCACCGCGTCGAACTCGCGCTGGCGAAACTTCTCGTTCAGCAGCGGCGGCGCCGCGTAGGCCGGCCGCAAGACCGCGCCCAGATCCGCGCCGATGGTCTTGATCGCGTAGGCGCGGAGCAGCAGCCAGCTCTTGTCCACGGGGCTGCCGGCGACACCCATGATCTTGCCGCGCAGATCCTCGATGTTGTCGATGCCGCTGTCGGGATGCACCATCACCGAGCCGGCCGCCTCGGAATAGGGAACGAAGGTGAAGTCGGCGCCGGCGTCCCGCTGGCGCGAGACCCAAATCCAGTCGGTGACGATCATGTCCACGTCGCCGGCGTTCAGGGCGATCGAGGTCGCGTCCTTGTTGGCCAGGGCCACCACGTCGAGCGTGATGCCGGCCTTGGCGTCGAGCCCGTGATGGGTGATCACGTCGATTTCCCAGGCGACGGTACCGTATTTCAGCAAGCCGAGGCGGACGCTGGGCGAGTCCGCGGACGCGCCGCCGGACAGCGCCGACAGGGCAATCCATGCGCTCGCCACGGCGCCAATATATTTGCCACGCATCGACAGGGCCTTCATGCCGTGTTTGCCTCCGCCAGAGGATGGATCGGATCGCCCGCGCCGCCTGACGCCGCGACTCGGACAGGCTGGCGGGTCCCTCTTATATCTTACCGCATTTGCCGGGAAAAGCCGGGGATGGCGCGCTCGCGACCCGCCGCGAGTCGGCTCAGATCGCGCGCCACGCGTCAATCAATAAACGCTATTGGAAATTTGCTCGATATTACTCGATATTAGATGTCAGGGCTGCGGTGGCTAGGTTATGAAACCCTTAATCCGCTCCTCAAATGCCTCGGCCGTCAGCGGTTTGACAATTTAATCATCGACGCCGTATCGCGCGGCGAGTTTCGTATGGTGGGGAGTCAGGTTGGCCGTCAGCATGATGAACGGGACTTTCGAGCCTTTCGACCTGACTGTCTTGAGGAGATCGATGCCCGATATGTCGGCCATGTTCCAATCGGCGACAATGAGCGTGAACTGACTCCCCGTGTCCAGGATTTGATCAAGGGCCTCGCGCCCGCTGACGGCAGTGACCACATCGCCTTCATCCAGCCTCATCTGGCCAACTGTCGCAACCGGAACCTGCCCAGGGGGCCTTGGCGGCAGGCGCTGGGCATTGCTCGGCGACAAGAGTACCATTGGCCACACCATCGTGGGTCGCTCGCGATTCGACGATCCCGGCATGGTTGATAGGAGGACCTGGAATGAGCACCGAGATTCTGGAGGGCGAAACCCCGGTCGATGCCGACGCGCTCCGCGAGCAGGTCAGGGACAAGTATCGGGCGGTCGCGATCGCGCCAGGGGACGAATATCACTTCCACACCGGGCGGCCGCTGGCGGCGCGGCTGGGTTATGATTCGGAAGTCGTGGATGCGATGCCCGACGCGGCCGTGGAATCCTTCGCTGGTGTCGGCAATCCGTTTTCGCTGAGGACGTTGGGGCCAGGCGAACAGGTCGTCGATCTGGGCTCGGGCGGTGGTTTCGACTGCTTCATAGCGGCCGATCAGGTCGGCGCGGGTGGCCGAGTGGTCGGAATCGACATGACCGAGGAGATGCTGACCAAATCCACCGAGACCGCGGCCGCGATGGGTGCGTCCAACATCCGGTTTCGCCACGGTTTGGTCGAGGATGTCCCGGTCGCGGACGCCTGGGCCGACGTGGTGATCAGCAACGGCGTGATCAATCTGTGCGCCGACAAACGCCGGGTGATGGGCGAGATCATGCGGGTGCTGCGCCCGGGCGGCCGGCTCCAGTTCGCCGACATCGCCAACGGCCAACCGGTGCCCGAGGCCGCCGTCCGCGACATCGACCTCTGGACCTCTTGAATCGCTGGTGGCCTGCCGTGCGCGGGCTGGCGGAAGATGCTTGAAGATGTGGGGTTCACGGAGATTCGGATCGGGCCGCCGGTCGATACCTTCGGCGGCGCCGGCGGCGAGGCCAATGCCCGGACGTTCGAGGTGTTCGGTTACGCGTTCCTGGCCTTGAAGCCGGGCTAGGCCGGCAGCCGACGCCGCCCCGCCCTGCAATTTCTGCCGC
>CAJWQN010000144.1 GCA_913045505.1 uncultured Rhodospirillaceae bacterium
CCCGATCTGGTGCTGCTGGATTTGAACATGCCGGGCAAGGACGGCCGGGATTCGTTGCGCGAAATCAGGGCCGATTCGCGCCTCAGGCGATTGCCGGTGGTCGTGCTCAGCACCTCCAGCGATTCCATCGACGTCGACCAGAGCTATGATCTGGGCGCCAACAGCTATCTGGTCAAACCGTATGATTACGCCAGCTGGGTCGCGTTGATGGGCGCTGTCGCCCATTACTGGTTCGACCGCGCCGAATTGCCCCATCTGTGATCGGATGATGGCCGGATCATGACCGCGGAGCGGGCACTTCGGATTCTTCTGATCGACGACGACGCCGAGGATGCGGTCCTGTTCCTCTCGCTGCTGCGCGCGGCGCCATTTCGGTTGCCGGAAGGAACCGATTGCGATGTCGCCGAATCGGCCGAAACAGCTCATGCGAAGCTGGCCGCGGGGCACTACGACGTCTGCTTCTGCGATTATCGGCTGGGCGCGGACGACGGGATCAAGTTTCTGCGCCGCATGCGGGATGGCGGTTTCAGCCGCCCGATCATCATGCTCACCGGCCAGGGCGACGAGGCGGTCGCGGTCGAGGCCATGAAGGCCGGCGCCACCGACTACCTGGTCAAGCGCGCGTTGACTCCGAACCTGCTGGCGGCGGCGCTCCGTCATGCCATGCAGTTGCTCCAGGAAGAGGAGCGCCGCCTCGAAATCCAGCGCGAACTGGAATTGTCGGAGCAGCGTTATCGGGATCTGGTCGACCGCCTGCCGGTGATCGTGTGCGAACTCGACGCCGACGGCAAGACCCTGTTCGTGAACCGCGCCGCCGAAGCGATTACCGGCTACGAGGTTGGCGAGTTGGTCGGTGGAAACTGGTGGAGGGCGCTGACGCCCCAGCGTCACGGCAGCCGAATCGTGGAACTCCAGGCCGCTCTGCGCAGCGGCGACGTGACCCAATTCGAAATGCCGACCGAAGGCCGGAACCACCGCAATCTGACTTTCGAATGGAGTTCGGCGAACCGGTATCGATCCGATGGCAGTCTGGCCAACGTGGCTTGCATCGGCATGGACGTGACCGAACGAGTCCGGTTGCGCGAGGAGTTGCGGCAAATGGCGGTCCGCGACGAACTTACAGGACTCAACAACCGGCGCGGATTCATGAATCTGGCCGAGATGCGGCTCAAGCAGGCCAGTCGCGACCAGACCCGGATGCTGGTCGTGTTCATCGACATCGACGGCTTGAAGACGATCAACGACAGGCTCGGCCATGCCGAGGGCGACCGGGCCTTGCGCGACCTCGCCGAAGTCGTCACCGAGACGTTTCGCGAATCCGACGTGCTCGGCCGGCTCGGCGGCGACGAGTTCGTGGCCCTGGTCGCGGAGGGCGCGCCGACTCGCGACGATGGCGCGGTCCACCGTTTGCAGGACCATATGGACGCCTTCAACGCCGATTCCGATCGGCCCTACGTCCTGGCCGCCAGTATCGGCGTCGCCCGCTACGATCCCGGCGCGCCGGCACCGCTAGATCAGCTTCTCAGCCGCGCCGACACCCAAATGTATGAGCAGAAGCAGAGCCGACGAGACCGCAAGGACGTACTCCGCGCGGCGGGAAGCGGCGATTCGGGGTCGCGATAGGCCATCGCCCGGTCCCCGGATCAGCCGTCGCCGTTCCGGATCATTTTCGCCACGCCATCAAGGCCGGTGACCCGATAGTCCGGATCGAAGCCCAAGGTCTCCAGGAAATGGCCGGCGCCGGGCCGATCGACCCACATGCCTTGAAGTCCGAACGAGATCGCGCCGGCCAGGTCCCACGGATGGGACGAGCACAACAGAATCTCGTGCTTGTCCACGCCGAGCTTGGACTGCGCCATCTGATAGACTTCGGGGTTGGGCTTGAAGGTGGCCACGTCCTCGACCGAGAACAGGTCGTTGAACTTGTCGGTGAAGCCGACCGCGGCCAACGCCGACGTCATCATGTCGCGGCTGCCGTTGGTCAGGATCACGCGCTGGATTCCGGTTGCGGCAAGCGCGTCCAGGGCGGCTTCGGCGTCCGCGTAGGGACGCACGGACTTGTAGGTCTCGAGCAGACGCTGGCGAAGCTCGCCGTCCTCGGCGCGCCCATATTGGCGCAGCGCCGTGTCGAGCGAATCCTGGGTCACCTGCCAGAAGGGTACGTAGCGCCGCATCAGCGCCCGGAGCCAGGAATATTCGAGCTGCTTGCGCCGCCAGAAAATACTGAATTCCTCGCCCTCGGGTCCGAACGCGTCACGGCAGCCCTCGACCACGGAATGCACGTCGAACAAGGTCCCGAACATATCGAAAGCACAGACCTTGACGTCACCGATCGTCCTGCCCATGACCAGTCTCTCCCCAATCACGACGGCGAGGCACCGACCGGCGACATCCTTTCGGGGCCACCGGTGGGATGCAACGCAATTTTCCGCGAGCCTGAGGTATGGGTTTCGGCGCCGGTCCGCGGCCACCGAAGTCGGAAGGATCGGCAAGCGCGACAGGTTTTGCTTGCCTCGCGCCGCTGGGCCGGGGAACAATGGCCCTGATCACAGCCGGCATTAGCGGTCCGACCGGGGACGCGAGTCCGACGGCGGGCCGTTTCAACTGGGAAACGCGGACAGGCAATCACATGGCGAACAAGATACCTTCGGGTCCCCGCAGCATCGCGTTGGTCGGCCCCTATTCCAGCGGCAAGACCAGCCTGCTCGAGAACATGCTGCTCGCGGCGGGCGCGATATCCCGCAAGGGGACGGTCAAGGAAGGCAATATGGTCGGCGACGGCTCGCCCGAAGCCCAGTCGCGCCAGATGAGCGTCGAAATTTCGGCGGCCACCTTCGATCACATGGGCGAGCTTCTCACCGTCCTCGACTGCCCGGGTTCGCTGGAATTCCTGCAAGAGTCGTGCAATGCCATGATCGGAGTCGATGCCGCCGTGGTCGTGTGCGAGCCCGACCTCGATCGTGTCGGCGCGACCATGCCGTTGCTACGATTCCTGGGCGAACGCAAGATCCCGCACATGATCTTCGTCAACAAGCTCGATCGTGCCAGCACCTCGGTCGCCGATTTCGTGAGCGCGCTTGGCGGGGTGTCCCAACAGCCCTTGGTGCTGCGCCAGGTTCCGATCGGCGATGACGAATCCGTGACCGGCTACGTGGATCTGCTGCGCGAGTGCGCTTATCGCTACACGGACGACGGCGAATCGGAGCCGATCGAGATCCCGGCCGGCATGGCGGATGAAGTGGCGCGGGCACGGACCGATTTGCTGGAAGCGCTGGCCGATTTCGATGACACCTTGCTCGAGAAGCTGCTCGAGGACGAAATCCCGCCGGTCGGAGAGGTTTTCGCCAATTTGCACGATGCCTTCCAGCAAGGTCTGTTCGCACCGGTTCTGTTCGGCGCGGCGGAACGGCAGAGCGGGGTTCGCCGTCTGCTCAAGGCGCTGCGCCACGACGTGCCGGAAGCCGCGGCAAGCGCGGCGCGGGTCGGCCTCGATCAGGGCGGCGATGTCGTTGTCCAGGTTCTCAAGACTTACCATACCGCGAGCAGCGGCAAGCTGTCGCTGGCACGGGTGTGGCGCGGCACGCTCAAGGACGGTTCCACCCTCAAGGGCCGTCGGGTGGCCAGTCTAAGCCGAATGCTCGGCCAAGCGACGACCAAGGTTCCGGAGGCGGCGGCGGGCGAGATCGTCGCCCTGGGCCGAATGGACGCGGTCCAAACCGGCGACCTTCTGTCGTCCGGGGCCGAGGTCGCGGCGCCGGACGCGATTAAGATGGAGGCGATTCGTCCGGTCTATGCCTTGGCGGTCAAGGCCGAGAACCGGGCCGACGAGGTCAAGCTCTCGGACGCCCTGCACAAACTGGCCGACGAAGACCCGTCTCTGATCGTCGAGTCCAACCTCGAGACCCACCAGATGATGCTTTGGGGCCAGGGCGAGATTCACTTGCAGGTGGCGCTCGAGCGCGCGCGCAACAAATACAATCTTCCGCTCCATACCGAACGCCCGACGGTGCCGTACAAGGAGACCGTCCGCAAAACCGCGACCCGGGTCCAGGGCCGCCACAAGAAACAGAGTGGCGGCCACGGCCAGTTCGGCGACGTGTTCCTGGACATCAAGCCGTTGCCGCGCGGCAGCGGCATTCAGTTTTCAGACAAGATCAGCGGCGGCGTGGTGCCCAAGCAATACATTCCGGCGGTCGCGCATGGCGTGCAGGACTATTGCAAGCGCGGCCCGCTCGGCTTTCCCGTGGTCGATGTCGCGGTCACGCTGGTGTTCGGCTCCTTCCATGCTGTGGACAGTTCGGAGATGGCGTTCCAGACCGCCGGCCGGATCGCCATGGGGGCCGCCATGCCCCAATGCCGGCCGGTTCTGCTGGAGCCGATCTTTCACGTCGACGTCCACATTCCGAATGAGTTCACCGCCCATATCCAGCGCCTGCTGAGCGGCCGTCGCGGCCAGATCCTGGGCTTCGAAGCGCGCGCCGGCTGGCATGGCTGGGATACGGTTTCGGCCCAGGTTCCCCAGTCCGAACTCCCCGATCTGATTATCGAGTTGCGGTCGCTGACGCGGGGCGTGGGCACTTACGATAATCGTTTCGACCATTTGCAGGAGTTGTCGGGCAAACTGGCCGACGACGTGGTTGCCGCCGCCGCCGAGGCGGCCCAGTAACCCGATCCCCCATCCCGGCGCCGAATCGGTTATACTGCCACCCGATCGGACGTTCGGGTGGCAGGGCCGGAACGCACGGCGCGCGCCGGACCGTAGAATGCGACCGGATGTCGAGACACGGGGGTTGAACAATGTTCGTACGTGATATCCTAGGCAGCAAGGGCGACGTGGTGACCACCACGACGCCCGACACCACCATTGGCGACCTCGCCAACATTCTGGCCGAGCACCGGATCGGCGCGGTCATCGTCACCGATCCGGCCGGCGATGTCTGCGGTGTGATGTCCGAACGCGACGTCATCGCCGCGCTTGCCAAGCATGGCCCGGATTGCCTGACCCACGCGGTCGAGACCGCGATGACCCAGGACGTGCTCACCTGCACGCCGGACACCACCATCGTCCAGCTCATGAATCAGATGACCGAGCGCCGCATCCGCCATTTGCCGGTCATTGATGACGGCCGACTGGCTGGCGTGGTCAGCATCGGCGACGTGGTCAAGTATCGAATCGCGGAGGCCGTGCAGGAAGCCAATCAACTGCGCGAGTACATCACCGCCTGAGGCGTAGGGGTTCGGCCGCGGCCGGCCGGGAGCCATGTATTGACCAACCCGGGGATCGTCGTCCTCGGCGGCGACCCGGCCGGGTGCGTCGCGGCATTTTGCTTGGCGGCGTTCGGCCGTCGGGTGGCGATGGTGACCAGCCCCCGGCACTGGTCCGGCCTGATCGCCGCCGGCCCGGACCGATCGCCGCTCGAGGTCTGAAGGTCTTACCCATACAGCCAGCAGGCGGCCTCGCTTTGGCCGCGACGGACCGGCGCCGGTTGCGCCTCGCGGCACCGCGCACGGGCACGCGGACAACGGGAATGAAACGCGCAGCCGGTCGGGCGCTGGTCGATGCGGGGCATGGCCCCGTCGATCTGGACGAGCCGGTCGCGACGGCGCCCAATCGCCGGAATCGAACCCATCAAGCCGGCCGTGTAGGGGTGGAGCGACGATTCGATCACCGCCCGCACGGGACCGGTCTCGGCGATCCGCCCGGCATACATGACCACCACCCGATCGGCGGTCTCGGCGATCACCGCCATGTCATGGGTGATCAACATCACCGCAGCGCCGTGTTCACGACACAGGCGCTTCAGCAGGGCGATGATCTGGGCCTGGACCGAGACATCGAGCGCCGTGGTCGGTTCATCGGCGATCACCAGCTCAGGATTGGCCGCCAGCGCCAGGGCGATCACCACCCGCTGGCGCATGCCGCCCGAAAACTGATGGGGGTAATCGTCGAACCGGCGCGCCGCCGCCGGGATCCCGACCTCGTCGAGCAAGGCCACGGCGCGATCGCGGGTCTGGCGGCGGTCGAGATCGAGATGGGTGCTAATGGTTTCGGTAAGCTGGCGGCCGATGGTGTAGAGCGGATTGAGGCTGGTCAGCGGATCCTGGAAGATGGTGCCGATGCGCGCGCCGCGCAATCGCCGCAGGCGCGCCTCGGGCCAGTCGTCGATGCGGGTGCCGCCGAGCCGGATTTGGCCGCCGGCGATCCGCCCGGGGGGGTCCAGAAGACCGATCACGGCGCCGGCGGTGAGCGATTTGCCGGCCCCCGATTCGCCGACCACGCCCAGCACCTCACCGGGACCGATGTGAAACGAGACGCCATCGACCGCGACAAGGCACCCGCGCCGGGTCGGAAACTCGATCCGCAGATTGTCGATCTCGAGCACGGGCGTGGCCATGGCTGCCCCTATTGAAGCTTGGGGTTGAGCGCGTCGCGCAACCAGTCGCCGAGCAGATTGGCCGACAGGACCAGGGCGACCAGCGCGGCTCCGGGGAAAATGGTCATCCACCATTCGCCGGAAAACAGGAAATCGTTGCCGACCCGGATCAGGGTCCCCAGCGACGGCTCGGTCGGCGGCACGCCGACGCCCAGGAACGACAGGGTCGCCTCGGTGACGATCGCCACCGCCAGGTGAATGGTGGCGATCACCAGCACCGGCCCCATCACGTTGGGCAAAACATGACGGACCATGATCAGCGCCGGCCCGATACCCACCAGCCGCGCCGCTTGCACGTATTCCTTGGACGCCTCGACCATGGTCGAACCGCGCACGGTGCGGGCGTAGTTGACCCATCCGGCCAGCCCGATCGCCATCACCAGCACCGGGATCGCCAGTTCGTCATGGGCGGCGCGCGGCAGCACGCCTCGGGCAACGCCGTCGATCAGCAACGCGACCAGGATCGCCGGAAAGCTGAGCTGGACATCCGCCACGCGCATGATCGCGGCGTCGACCAAGCCGCCAAAATAGCCGCTGACCAAGCCCAGGCTGACTCCGATCACCGCCGCCAGCAGCACCGAGGCAACGCCCACCAGCAGCGAAATGCGGGCGCCGTAAATGATCGCCGACAATACGTCCCGGCCCTGGTCGTCGGTGCCCAAGGGGTAACGGAGCGTTCCGTCCTCCGCCCAGGCCGGTGGGGTGAACGCATCGAGCAAGTCGAGGCCGGCCAGATCGAACGGGTCGTGGGGCGCGACCCAGCCGGCGAGGACCGCCGCCGCGACGATGATCGCCGCCACCGCCGCCGCCGCCACGGTCACCGGCGAATGACGAAAATCATAGGCCAGATCGCTGTCGGCCGCCCGCCGCCACCAACCGCTTACCGCCCCGCCGTCACCCGCCCCAGAGTCACCCGCCCCAGAATCATCCGCCCGAGGGTCAACCGCCCCAGAGTCACCCGCCCCAAAGTCACCCGCCATGTCCCGCCCCCTGGCCGCGCACGATCCGGAGTCGGGGATCGACCGC
>CAJWQN010000145.1 GCA_913045505.1 uncultured Rhodospirillaceae bacterium
TGATCGGCTTCCTCTTGACGAAATACTCCCGCCGAATCCGCCCTATCGTCTCCACGACCAACATCCCCCGCCACCCCGCTCGCCCAAAACGGGGGACATGGACCTGCCAACTTCAGGGGGTCAAATTTGGACGCCGATTACCCCTCAACAGGGGTCAGAATTGCACGCCGTTTCACATCGCAGACGTCAGCCGACCGTCGACGCGTTCGATCGCCTTTGCGATTACCCAGAGAATTCTCACAACGTTTCCCTTTTCCACTCAGACCTCGCGCCGTACAACCGGCCTTATGGCCGTTTGGTTGGCCCGTGGCTGGGATCAACTCTATTCAACAATAACTATATTTTCCTTAACCTGTGGCAGAGCCAGGGCAAGACCAAGGACGCCCACGACCAGCTCGCCCGTGGGGAAAGTCCGATGCCCCCGCCGCTGCCCCCATCCAACATTCCGGCCCGACCATGGGGCTGACAGGGCTCTCGGGAGGGCTTATATCCTTCGGCCGATGACCCAGTCCGGTTCCGATCCTCTCGACCAGCGCCGACGGCGCATCCGTTATCGTTGTTGGCACCGGGGGTCGCGCGAGGCCGATCTGTTGCTCGGACACTTTGCCGACAGCTCGCTGGCGGCGCTCGACGGGGATGGGCTGGACCAACTCGAGGCGCTGCTCGATCAGCCCGATCCGGACATCTGGAATTGGATTATCGGGCGGGAGCCGGTGCCTCCCGAATTCGATCATCAGATCATGGGCCGGCTCAAGCTGATCTCCAACCAGCTGAAATCGACTTGAGCGCGCTCGGGCAGTTGTTCGCTCGGGGCGGCCGGTTCACCGTCGGCGGCGCGCCGGAGGGGCGCGATGCGCTGGCGTTGGCGGCGCTGATGAGCGACGCGTCCGACTCCGACATGATTTTCATCGCCCGTGACGATGCGCGCATGGCGGCGATGGCCGAGGCCCTGGCCTTGCTGGCGCCCGCGGCCCCGATCCTGACTTTTCCGGCCTGGGACTGCCTGCCCTATGACCGGGTCTCGCCCAACGGCGACATCTGCGCCCGGCGGCTTCACACCCTGACCACCCTGGCCGATCGAGACCGCAGCGCCGGGCTGACCCTTCTGACCACTTGTAACGCGATGCTGCAACGGGTGCCCAAGCGGTCGAGCCTGGCCGGCGCGCGGCTTCAGGCCCGGGTTGGCGACACGATCGACTTCGAGGCCTTGACCGCGTTCCTGGTTCGCAACGGCTATGGGCGCAGCGGCACCGTCATGGAGCCCGGCGAATACGCGTTTCGGGGCGGGATCGTCGATCTGTTTCCGCCCGGCTGGGACCAACCGGTGCGCCTGGATCTGTTCGGCGAGACCGTGGAGACGGTCCGCATTTTCGATCCGCTGTCCCAGCGCAGCGCCGAGGAGCGCGACGGGTTCGTGCTGGTCCCGGTCTCCGAGGTGGTGCTCGATGACGACTCCATCGCCCGGTTCCGGAGCGGTTATCGGTTGCTGTTCGGCGCGATGACGGGCGATGAGCCGCTTTACGAATCGGTTTCGGCCGGGCGCCGGCATCCGGGCATGGAGCACTGGCTGCCGCTGTTCCATGACGGCCTCGAGACGGTGTTCGACTATTTGCCCGACGCACGGATCGCCCTCGATCATCTGCTCGACGAAGCGCGCGCCGAGCGCCTGGCCACGATCGACGACTACCACGCCGCGCGCCGGGACGCGGTCAAGACGTCCTCGGCCATGGCCGGGCCGCCGTACAGGCCGGTACCGCCCGAGACCTTGTTCCTTTCGGCGGTCGCCTGGGAGCGTCATCTGGGCGCGCGCGCGGTGGCGACGTTCTCGCCCTACCGGGCACCGGAGCAGGAGGGACGAACCCTCGATCTGGGCGGCCGGCGGGCCCGCGATTTCGCGCCCGAGCGCAAGCAGCCCGACGCCAATCTGTTCGACGCCGTCGGCGGTTACATCGACGATCGGCTGCTTACCGGACGCCAGGTGGTCGTCGCCTGCTATACCGCCGGGTCGCGCGATCGCATGGCATCGCTGCTCCGCGACCACGGCATCGAGAGCGTGCGCGCGATCGATCGCTGGGCCGAGGTCGCGGATTTGGCCAGCGCGGTCGGGCTGGTCGTGCTCGGCCTCGGCCACGGTTTCGAGACCGATGAGCTGGTCGTGCTGTCCGAACAGGACGTGCTCGGCGACCGGCTGGTGCGCCGGCCGCGTCGCGCCCGCCGGGCCGCCAATTTCCTGTCCGAGGCCTCGAGCCTGGCCCAAGGCGACATCGTCGTCCACACCGATCACGGCATCGGCCGGTTCGAGGGCCTGGAAACATTGGAAATCGGTGGCGCGCCCCATGACTGCCTCAAGTTGATCTACGCCGGCGACGACCGCCTGTTCGTGCCGGTCGAGAATATCGAGGTGCTGTCCCGCCACGGCTCGGGCGACGGCGCCGCTCCGCTCGATCGGCTCGGTTCGGCCGCCTGGCAGGCGCGCAAGGCCAAGCTCAAGAAGCGGCTCAGGGACATGGCCAACGAGCTAATCGATACCGCCGCCCGGCGCCTGCTCAAACCGGCCGAAGGCATGACCCCGCCCCAGGGACTCTATGAGGAGTTTTGCGCCCGGTTTCCCTACGTCGAAACCGATGATCAGTCCGCCGCGATCGTCCAGTGCCTGGACGACCTGGCGGTGGGTAAGTCGATGGACCGGCTGGTCTGCGGCGATGTCGGGTTCGGCAAGACCGAGGTCGCCATGCGGGCCGCGTTCATTGCCGCCTTCGCCGGCAAGCAGGTGGCCGTGGTGGTGCCGACGACCCTGTTGTGCCGGCAACATCATCAGACCTTCACCGAACGGTTCGCCGGCCTGCCGGTCAACATCGGCCAACTGTCGCGACTGGTGAGCGCGAAGGACGCGGCGGAGGTCCGCGACGGGCTCGCCGGCGGCACCATCGATATCGTGATCGGAACCCACGCCCTGCTCGGCAAATCGGCCGCGTTCAAGGCGTTGGGCCTGCTGATCATCGACGAGGAGCAGCATTTCGGAGTCGCCCAGAAAGAGCGGCTGAAGGCGCTCAAGGCCGATGTTCACGTGATCACCCTGACCGCGACCCCGATTCCCCGGACCTTGCAACTTGCCCTTTCCGGCGTGCGTGACCTCAGCATCATCGCGACGCCGCCGGTCGATCGCCTGGCCGTGCGGACCTTCGTGCTGCCTTACGACCCGGTGGTGATTCGCGAGGCGATCATGCGCGAGCATTACCGGGGCGGGCAGACATTCTACATCTGTCCGCGCATCGAGGACCTCGACGGGATCGAGGCCGAACTCGGCCGGGTGGTGCCTGAAATCAAGATCGCTGTCGCCCATGGCCGGATGGCGCCGACCCGCCTCGAAGCGGTGATGAGCGCGTTTTACGACGGCGCCGTGGACCTGCTGCTGTCGACCTCAATCATCGAATCCGGGCTCGACATTCCGACCGCGAACACCCTTATCGTGCATCGCTCGGATCGGTTCGGCCTGGCCCAGCTTTACCAATTGCGCGGCCGGGTCGGGCGCTCGAAGCCGCGGGCCTACGCCTATTTCACCGTCCCCGCGCACCGAATCCTGAAAGGTGCCGCGGCCAAGCGCCTCGACGTACTGCAAACCCTGGACAGCCTGGGCGCGGGATTCGCCCTTGCTAGCCACGACATGGACATTCGCGGCGCCGGCAATCTGCTGGGCGAGGAACAGTCGGGCCATATTCGCGAGGTCGGGGTCGAGCTCTACCAGACCCTGCTCGAGGAAGCGGTGCACGCGGCCCGGGGCGAGGCGGCGGCTGACGAGCAGTGGTCGCCGCAAATCGCGGTCGGCGCGTCAGTGATGATTCCCGACGAATACGTGGCCGATCTGGGCGTGCGCATGGGTCTCTACCGGCGGATCGCGTCCCTGGCGGCGGCGGCGGATATCGACAATTTCGCCGCCGAACTGATCGATCGGTTCGGCGCCCTGCCGGACGAAGTCGACCATCTGTTGCAGGTGGTCCGGATCAAGCAGTCGTGCCGGGCGGCTGGGGTCGAGAAGATCGAGGCGGGGCCGAAGGGCGCGGTGATCGCCTTTCGCGGCGACAGCTTCGCGGCGCCCGAACGCCTGATCGGGTTCATCACCGACGGCGCCGGCGACATCCGCCTCCGCCCCGACCATAAGCTGGTCGTCGCCCGCGACTGGCGCGACCCGGTGGCGCGGATGCGCGGGGTGGGCGCGCTGGTCGAGGAGCTTGCCGGAATGGCTGCCTGAGCTATGAAGGCTCGACGCTAGCGGCCTCCGCGGTTACCGCGTCGGCGTCCTCCACGCCTTGGTCGGCGGCGGCGAAGACCTGGAGAAACACCTCAGGCTCCTGGGCGCCGGAGATGGCGTAGCCATCGGCGACGATAAAGCAGGGCACGCCCGTGACTCCGATTTGGCGGGCATGGGTGTCTTGCCCGCGGATCAGATCCAGGTCCCGGTCAGATTCCAAATATTCGCGAACTTCGGCCGGATCGAGGCCGCTGGTCTCGGCGATGGAAATCAGACGCTCGGTGTCGCCGATATCGGCGCCGTGGAAGAAATAGGCCCGAAACAGGTTTTCGACCACCGCGTCTTGAGCCGCCTGGGCGCCGTGGGCCCCGGAATAATTGACCAGCCGGTGGGAATTCAGCGAGTTGGGCGTGCGTTTGATGGCCTCGAAGTTGAAATCGAGATCCTCGCTCGCGCCCGCCTCGCCGACCACCCGATACAGCTCCTTGGCCCGCGCCGCGCCGCCGAACTTGAGGCTCAGATAAAGGTCGCGCTCGATCCCCTCGGCCGGCATGTCGGGATTGAGCTGGAAAGGATGCCAGGTGATCCGGGCGTCGATGTCCGGGCGCATGGACAAGGCCCGCTCCAAGCGGCGCTTGCCGATGAAGCACCATGGGCAAACCGTGTCCGAAATGATGTCGATCTTCATCGATTCAGGACCGTCGGCGGCAAACTTCGGTCATCGGCTGGCCTCCATGGAGCGCTGAATCAACTCGATCGCGGTGTCGCCGCGGCGGAATTCGGCGACGCCGAAGGCGAGGTCGGCGTTGAGCACCTTCATGCATCCCATAACCAGGAAATCGGTCCTCTGGACGACACTGGCGATGCGTCCCATGACCATCCGCGCCACCTCTCCCGGCGTTTCCGGCAACACGATGCAGATTTCCTTGCCCCGGTAGCGCGCCGCCAGGTCCTCGCTGCGAACAAGTTGGCCGATCAGTTGCCCGATTTGTCGGATCAGGTGGTCACCGGAGGAATAGCCATTCTCGGCGTTGATCTCCGCCATGCCCCGGATTTCGAAAAAACTCACCGAGAAGCTCTTGTCGAACTTCTCGCAGTCTTCGATCAGACTGCTGAGATAATCGAGCATGAACCCACGCGAAAACAGGGTGGTGAGCCCGTCCAGGGTGTAGATATGAGCGGGATTCCGCGAGGCCTGGAGCAGGTTTTTCCGATAACGCTGCTGGCGGGTCCAGGCCAGGGTGCGCTGACGCAGTTCCTCGGGCCGAACCGGCTCGAACAGGACGTCGCTGACGCGCCTCCGATAGGCCTCGTCGGCGTCCTGAAGCGCGGGATCGGCGACGATCAGCAGCAACGGCAAATTGAACAGACTGGCATTGTTGCGGACGTCCGCGCAGAAGGTCAGCATGGCCTCGCCCTCGCCGGGGCCAGCGAACACCAAGATCGCGTCGTAGGAGTCCTCGCCAAGACGATCCAGCGCCTCGTGGGGCCGAGTGGTCCGGGTCACCCCGAAATCGCCGCCGAGCGGCGTGACCATTTCGTCGGTCGCCGCGGTGCCCAGGACCAGGACGCGGGCGCCGGCCAACTCCACAGTGTCCAGGTTTTTCGGCGGCAGGTCGATGGCGAACCGTTCCATGGTGTCGCGCCGGCGCATCAGTTCCCTGTAAAGGTTGTTCAAGCGGACGAGCGAGCGGACGCGGCCAAACAATCCGGCATCGCTGATCGGGAACTCGACAACATCGTCGGCCCCGGCATCGAAACCAGGACCGTGGTGATCAGCCAGCCGTTCCGAGGTCGACAACATGATCGGAATGCTTCGCGTCGCCCTCTCGCTCTTGAGCGCGCGCGTCATCGCCAAACTGCCGGCCCTATCCGCGTTGATCAGCACCAGATCCGGATTTTCCGCCGCCACCGCCGCCGCGCCGGCATCGCCGCTGGCCGTGATCGCGTCGTAGCCGCGCTGTTGGATGCGGGCGGCCAGGTCAGTTGCCTCCTCGGTCTCGTCCAAAAGTAGTACACGGGCGTTTGAGGTCATGATTGGCCACGGCGTTGGATAAGAAGTCTGGGCAAGGGCGATGATTTTACCTAATAAGGGCCTCGTCCGCCACAACCGTGCCGATGTGGGCGCCAACCGGACCTCAGCCTATCTCGCCGCCGGAGGCGATGCGTGAACGACCACGACGCCAAACCCCATCCTTATGAACTAGGTCTCGATCGGTGTCAGGCAAATTACGCGCCGCTCTCGCCGCTCGGCTTCCTCGCCCGCTCGGCTGCGGTCTATCCGGATCAGACGGCGATTGTCTATGGCGATCGGCGCTTGTCCTATCGCGCATTTTACGGCCGCTGCCGGCGCCTGGCGGCGGCGCTGGACCGGGTCGGGGTCGGGATCAACGACACGGTCGCGGTGATGGCCCCGAACATCCCCGAAATGCTCGAATGTCATCACGGCGTGCCCATGGCCGGGGCGGTGCTGAACGCGATCAACATCCGCCTGGACAGTGCCACGGTCGGATTCATCCTCGATCACGCGTCCGCCAAGGTGCTGATCGCGGACCGGGAATATGGGCCGATCCTGCGCCCGGCGCTCGACCGATTGGCCAAGCCGCCGGTGTTGGTTGAAATCGATGATCCGGCTCATGGCGGCGAGACCATCGGCGGGATCGATTACGAGGCGTTTCTGGCCGATGCCGATCCCGGTTTCACACCGCGTCCGCCGGCGGACGAATGGCAGGCGATCGCGCTCGGCTACACGTCGGGGACGACCGGCGACCCCAAGGGCGTGGTCACTCACCACCGGGGCGCCTATCTGAACGCGCTGGCCGGGGTCATGGCCACTGAATTGAACCGGCACAGCATCTATCTCTGGACCCTGCCCATGTTCCATTGCAACGGCTGGTGCTTCACCTGGGCGGTCTGTGCGGTCGCCGGCACCCATGTCTGTCTGCGCCAGGTGGAACCGGCGGCGGTGTTCCGAGCAATCGCCCGACACAAGGTGACCACCCTGTGCGGCGCGCCGATCGTGCTGAATATGCTTATTCACGCGCCCGCCGAGGCGCGGGTGGCGTTCGATCACCGATGCCGGGTGTTCACCGGCGGCGCGGCGCCGCCGAGCACGGTGATCGCGGGCATGGAACGGCTCGGCTTCGCGGGCACTCAATTGTATGGCTT
>CAJWQN010000146.1 GCA_913045505.1 uncultured Rhodospirillaceae bacterium
TGACCGGGATCGGGTTGGCGCCGCAAGCACCGCCGATGGCGCGAGGGGCCGTGTCCAAGTCAGCCGCGAGGTCGCCATAGGCACGTGTCTCGCCATAGGGGATCGCCGCCATGAGACGCCAGACCGATTGGCGGAACGGTGTGCCGGCGGGCGCCAGGGACAGATCGAAATGGCGCAGGCGGCCAGCGAAATAGGCCGCGATTTGGGAACGGGTCTCGACCAGGAGCGGGGTTTGGTCATGCCCCGCGGGTCCATCCCAATCGAGTTGGCGGAGGGCGGCATCTCCGGCGCGGGCGGTCAGGCGTCCGATCGGGGTGTCGAAGGACAGCGCGGATTCGGTCATCCGACGGCTCGGACACGGAGTGCCGCCGCCACGGCCGCCGGGTCGGTCAGCGGCGGGGAGCAGGTGGCGCCGATGCACAGATAAGCGGTGGCCTTGCCGTCGATCTGGGTCTTGCCGGCCGCCGGATGGCCATCGGGCACCGGGGTATGCGGGGCAAGAGTGGCCAGAACCAGAGCCGGCGCTCCGCTCCGCCGGCAAGCGCCCAGCAGACTCTGGGTATCGGCGGACTCGCGGTCACCGATCACCACCACCTGGCGGGCGGTGATCAGGTTTTCGATGTTGTTGATGAAGGTGGCATGGGCCAGCGGATTGGTTTCGGCCTGGCCGGCGAAGGCGCGGACCAGCGCGTCGGCCCGGATCCGGTATCGCTCGGCCCCGGTCAAGTGATGAAGCGTGCCGAGCACGCCGGTCATGACCCCGTTTCCGGACGGCGTGGCATTGTCGGCGATTGTCTTGACACGCACGATCAGCCGCTCGGAGTCGTCGGCGGTGAAGTGGTAGCCGCCGGCGTCGCCGTCCCAAAAATGGCGGTCGAGGACCCCCGTCCAGGCCCGGGCGCGATCGAGATAGGCCGCCTCGCCGGCGACTTCGTGGAGAACCAACGCGGCGCGGGCCATATGGGCGTAATCGTCGAGCAATCCCGCGTGATTGGCGCGGCCGTCGCGGAAGACGTGATAGAGGCGGTCGGCCACGGCCATCTCGGCGCCGACGAAATCGAACGCGCCGACGGCGGCCGCGATCCAGTCCGGCTCGCCAAAGACCGCGCCGGCGTTGGCCAGGGCGGCGATCATCAAGCCGTTCCAGTCCGCCAGGACCTTGTCGTCCCAGCCCGGCCGGGGCCGCGCCGCGCGCGCCTCCAGGAGAATCTCCCGTTGACGGCCGAGCGCCGCTTCCGCCCCGGCATCGTCCAATGCCGGGCGGTGCAGCCGATTGAGGATCGAGTGCCCCTCCCAATTGCCGCCGGGGCGGATATCGTAGGCGTCCTTGAAGGCCGCCGATTCGTTCCCCAGCAGCCGGTCGATCTCACCGGAGTCCCAAACGTAGAACCGGCCTTCCTCGCCCTCGCTGTCGGCGTCGAGCGAGGCCGCGAACCCACCGCCCTCGGCGATCATTTCGCGCAGCACCCAGGCCACGGTTTCGCGAATTCGAGCCTCGTGGAGCGGCGCGCCCGTGTCCTGCCAGACCAAGGTCAGCAAGTCGATCAACTGGGCGTTGTCGTACAGCATCTTCTCGAAATGGGGCGCGAGCCACTGGGCGTCGGTCGCATAGCGGGAGAATCCGCCGCCAAGATGATCGTAGATGCCGCCCTGGCACATGCGGTCGCAGGTGGTCGTCACCGCCTCGCGAAGGCGCGTCCCGCCGCCGCGCAGATGGGCGCGCCAGAGCAGCTCGAACAAGGCGGTGTGGGGAAACTTGGGCGCCCCGGCCAGGCCGCCATGGGTAAGGTCGATGGCGCCGAGCGCGCCTTTGGCGGCGCGGTCGATGGTGGCCAAGGATATCTCACCACCGGGAGCGGTCGCTTGCAGGTGGGCGAGACCGCTGCCGAGCGCGGCGACGTTGGCCGCCACCTGGTCCGGGCTCTGGCGATAGATGCGTTCGATCTGGTCGAGAACGTCGGTGAAGCCGGGGCGCCCGTAGTGGGCGGTCGGCGGAAAATAGGTGCCACCCCAGAACGGCTCCGCGGCCGGGGTCAGGAACATGGTCAGCGGCCAGCCGCCATGTTGGCCGAGCATGGCCAGGGCGCTTTGATAGATCGTGTCGAGGTCCGGGCGTTCCTCGCGGTCGACCTTGATGTTGACGAACTTGGCGTTCATCACGGCGGCGATCCGAGGGTTTTCGAAGCTTTCGTGGGCCATCACATGGCACCAGTGACAGGCGGCGTAGCCGACCGACAAGAGAATTGGCTTGTTCGTGTTTTGTGCCAGCGCCAAGGCGTCCGCGTCCCAGGGCTGCCAGTGGACCGGATTGTGCTGGTGCTGCAGCAGATAGGGGCTGGTCTCCCGGTCGAGGCGGTTGCGGTCGATCGGCACGGTCACGGCATTGCACCCCGGCGCCTGTTCGCTTAGCTTTGGAAGCGAAGGATAGCACCGTGAGCGCTCATCACAACGACCCGCCGCCATTCTACACGAGTCATGTGTTCTGCTGCATGAACACCCGGCCGGCGGGGCATCCGCGCGGCTGCTGCAGCGACAAGGGCGCGGTCGAGCTGCGGAGCTACATGAAAGCAAGGGCTGAGGAATTGGGTCTCGCCAAGGTCCGGATCAACGCCGCGAAATGCCTGGATCGGTGCGAGCTGGGCCCGACCATGGTGATTTATCCCGAAGGGGTCTGGTACCGGTGCCGAACCACCGACGACATCGACCTGGTTCTGCGAACCCATCTTATCGAGGGCGGCCGGGTCGACCATTTGATGCTGATGCCCGACCAATTGGCGCTCGAGGAGACCTGATCCGGATATCCCGCCGAGGCATGAAAAATGCTCCCGTGGGGCCGGTGGTGGCGGGACGCGGCGCGAGGTTGGGGCGCGGACAAGAGAACCGGCCCGTCGGTGCCGGTTGGTCGGGTCGGGTTTGGAGTCTCCGCCGCTGTGACGTTCGGGGTTCGGCGGCCGCTTTCGGGACAGTAACGAGACCCACCGGCACCGTGCCCCTATGGTCTGAAAGTGATCCAACTCGGAAGTCGCGCGTCGCCAACGCTGGGCATTATCGATGTCGTGCAGTAGCATCAAACTAATCGTTCAATTACTTACCAACCTTGCTGCATAATTTGAGTTCGTAACTCGGGTATGGCTTGGGCCGAGATCGGTTTTGACGCCGACGTTGAACGCAACAATGCTGAAATCGTGCCGCGCATTCTGACGGCGGAAGGCGACCGCCGCGCGGTAATGACGATCAAACGGTACAGGGGCGAGATAAAAAGGCTGTGACCGACATCGAAGCATTACCACTCCCTCGGGTGTTCGCCGCGTTGATCGCCTCGGCGCTTTATATGGCAACTTATCTATCCTTCGTCCGCCTCTTGAGATATCCACGGAACTGGTATCCGCCCAGCTTACGCGCGTCCCTGACGACGGGAGTGCTCGCGGCCCTTACAGTGGCGCTGGTATCGCTATCGCCCAATGGCCTCGACCGTGCTGCCCTGGCCGTCTCGGTCGGTTTTATCGTCGTCTTGTTTTACATAATAGCAGCCCCTGCGATCGCCTTTTGGCCGGCCTCCGGATTGGCCAACCGGGCGGTAGAATTCTTGGCGAAACACTGCAACTACGCTGGGCTGTGGCTGCTGGGCCCGGCCTTCTTCGCCGGATTGGCGATCTCAAACATCAAACTCCAAGCGTTCCTGGCAACCGCAATGGCAATCGAACTAACATGGTTCCTTCGTCAGCTTTGGGTCGGTCGCCAACGGCGCCGTCTATATCCCCTAAGCAATAACGACCTGTCGGTCCTGGAGACCCAGGCGAAGGGCGATCTTGCGGCATTCCGGCAACGCCATGGCATCCGCGAGCTGGTGCTGTCAAAGGACGCCGTCGGTTGGAAAGGATGTGGGAAAGGGACGCCGGCCTGTCCGTTCAATCTCTACGTCAACCGTCTCGGTCTCAACACTGCGCCCTGCTGCCGTGATCACATGAAGGATCTTAGCCATTATGTCGCTGCCTGTTTGGTCGAAATGGGTGTCGTGCATTGGCTGGAGGGGGGCAGCCTTCTTGGGGCCGTACGGGAGAGCGGAAGGCTTCTCGATTGGGAGGACGACATCGACTTGTCGGTTCTGCTTGACGATGACATGACCTGGGAGCGGTTGGCGGCCGGATTCGCAGAACGCAGTGCGCGGGATGGTTACTATGTCGACCTTTTCGACAAGAAAGGCTTCGTCTCGATTTCATTCAATCCGCCAAAACGTTGGCCCTTCCGGTGGGAGCGCAATCGCCTGCGTGGCGAAATCCGGGCCGACATAATAATTTACCGACGGGCGATCAGCTACGGTGAAACCGTGCTCGAAAGGCGGAGTCACAAGGGCGCCATGCCGGCCACCGAGAGCGGCGGTTATGGCGTACCGCTAGAAATCGTCTTACCTACATCGACGGTCCCCTTTCTCGGCGGAGAAATTGCCTGCCCGAACCAATCCGAAGCTTACTTACGAATGTTGTACGGCGACTACAGTAAGGTCGACTATATCTATGTCGATTCGGGACCGGCGAATGCTCGCGCAAGAATAGACATTATCGGCGATCCGCCAGTCCAATAGTCAACCGCAATATCGTTCGTACGGCAGACGTGCCGAACATCATCTCCGCCGGCAAATATGATCCGATTCCGAAGTTGCTGTTTCAGCCACCGTGATGCCACCGATCCCCCCGCCAAGGAGTTGCCACCCTTTATCTTGAGACCCACGGGTCCGCGTCGTACCATCCCGCCGCGATCATGAAGGCCGTGTGGTCGATACGGCTGGTGACAGCGTGCTGGCCGTTTTCGACAGCGTCGTCGAAGCCGAGCTCGAGACCCGCCGATGGTGACTTTTTCAACAGTCCGCTGACGGCCGGAGACGGCCGTGGACACCATATTCGCCGAGGCGACGGCGCTGGGCAGGGCCGGCGTCGCCATGGTCCGGGTTTCGGGACCGCGGGCGGGGCCTGCCTTGGCCGCGCTCGGCGGGGCGCTGCCGCCGCCGCGCCGGGCGATGCTGCTCAGGCTTCGGGACCCGCGCGACCAGACGCCGCTCGACGATGGCTTGGCCCTGTGGTTTCCGGCGCCGGCGAGCTTCACCGGCGAGGACGTTGCCGAACTCCACGTTCACGGCGGCCGCGCGGTGGTCGCGGGGGTCCTGGACGCGCTGGCGGCGGTGGCCGATTTGAGACCGGCGGAGCCGGGCGAGTTCAGCCGCCGGGCGTTCACCAACGGCAAGCTGGACCTGACCGCGGCCGAGGGCCTGGCCGACCTGGTGGCGGCCGAAACCGAAGCCCAGCGCGCCCAAGCCTTGCGCCAGTTGGAGGGCGCCCTCGGCACCCTTTACGACCGCTGGCGCGAGGCGCTGATCGGAGCCTTGGCCCATGTCGAGGCGGACCTGGATTTCGCCGATGAGGACCTGCCGGAGTCGTTGACGGCGTCGGTTCGGTCGCTGGTGGCGGAGACCGCGGCGGAGATCGAGGCGCATCTCGACGATGGTCGGCGCGGCGAGCGGTTGCGGGACGGGGTTTCGATCGCGATCATCGGCCCGCCCAACGCCGGCAAGTCGAGCCTGCTCAATCACTTGGCCGGGCGCGACGTGGCGATCGTCCATGAGACGGCGGGCACCACCCGCGACGTGATCGAGGTACATTTGAACCTGGGCGGGTTCCCGGTCACCATGGCCGACACCGCCGGGATTCGCGAGGCCGGCGCGGCGGTCGAGGCCGAGGGCGTGCGCCGCGCCGTGGGCCGGGCCGGGGCGGCGGACCTGCAAATCGGCCTGTTCGACGCCACCACCTTGCCGGACCTGGATCACCAGACGTTAGCAATATTGGCGAGAAATACTCCTATTGTACTCAATAAAATAGACCTAGTCGATGATAAAATACCCGCTATAATAGCTGACCACCAGGCGTTGGCGATCTCGTGCCTGACCGGCGCCGGGATCGCCGATCTGGTCGCCCATTTGGGCGGGTTGATCTCGGACATGGTCGGCTCCGGTGGCGGGGCGCCGCTGACCCGGCCGCGCCATCGCGCCGCCCTCGGAGACTGTCTGGAGGCTCTCGGACGTTTTGCGGCGGCGACCGCCCCGGAGCTGGCGGCCGAGGACTTGCGGTCGGCGACGCGGGCGCTGGGCCGAATCACGGGCCGGGTCGATGTCGAGGACATTCTGGATCGGATTTTCAGCGAGTTCTGTATCGGCAAATGAGGGCGGGCGAATGTTTCACGTGAAACATTCGAGGGCGGATCGATTTTGACAGACCGGGGCGCGCCACCCTAAGGTCCGCGCCATGACCGGGTTCGCCTATTTCGCGCCATGACCGGGTTCGCCTATGATGTGGTCGTTGTCGGCGGCGGCCACGCCGGTTGCGAGGCGGCGGCGGCGGCGGCGCGGGTCGGCGCCCGCACCCTGTTGCTGACCCACCGCCTCGACACGATCGGCGAGATGTCGTGCAACCCGGCCATCGGCGGGGTCGCCAAGGGAACCCTGGTGCGCGAGATCGACGCCCTGGACGGGGTGATCGGGCGCGCCGCCGATGCCGCCGGGATTCAATTCCGCGTCCTCAACGCCACCAAGGGGCCGGCCGTGCGCGGCCCGCGCGCCCAAGCCGACCGCAAGCTCTATCGTCGGGCGATGGGGCGCCTGATGGCCGAGCAATCGGATCTCGACCTTCGCGCCGGCGGCGTCGAGGATCTGGTGCTGGACCGCGGCGGGGCGGTGGCCGGCGTGGTCGGCGGGGACGGCCAAACGATTCGGGCCGGACGGGTCGTGGTCACCACCGGCACGTTCTTGCGGGGCATCATCCATATCGGTGAAGAAACCATTCCCGCCGGGCGCGCCGGCGAGGCCCCGGCGATCGGCCTGTCGCGCCGCTTCGCCGAGCTGGGCTTCGAACTCGGCCGCCTCAAGACCGGGACCCCACCTCGGCTCGACGGCACCACCATCGATTGGGACGGGCTCAAGGTCCAGCCGGGAGACGAGGTGCCGCGGCCGTTTTCGTTTCTGAGCGGCGCCATCAGGAACCCCCAGATCGTCTGCCATACCACCGGGACCACGGCCGCGAGCCATGATCTGATTCGGGCCAATCTTCATCGCTCGCCCATGTACAGCGGCGCGATCGACGGTCCTGGCCCGCGCTATTGCCCGTCGATCGAGGACAAGGTGGTGCGCTTCGCCGATCGCGATCGCCACAACATTTTTCTCGAGCCCGAAGGTCTCGACGACGACACGGTCTATCCCAACGGCATCTCGACATCCTTGCCGCGCGCCGTGCAGGAGGCGGTGCTCGAGACGATTCCGGGGCTCGAGCGGGCCGCGGTGCGCCGGCACGGCTACGCCATCGAGTATGATTTCTGTGATCCGCGGGGATTGCGCGGGTCCTTGGAGACCCGGCGGGTGCCCGGCCTG
>CAJWQN010000147.1 GCA_913045505.1 uncultured Rhodospirillaceae bacterium
CGGATTGGTCCTCGACGATCGAACGATAACGTTCTTCGCTGGTCCGCAAAGTGATTTCGCGCTGATGATCGCTGGTCGCATCCCGAATCTGGATCAGGCAATGGTGCTCGCCCCCCCGCGGACCCAGTGGTTGGACCACCAAATCCTGGCTGATCGGCTCGCCTGCCGTCTCGTCGACTTGCGGCGGGTAAAGAGCCAGCGACGAGCCGTCGATCGTTCGCGACAGGATCGAGCCCTCACCCTGATGCAAGGCCAGGGAGATGGCGTCCATGAGCCGGCTTTGATCGAGATCGGGAAACACTCTGGCCAGAGACTTGCCCCGTACGACCTCGGCCGGAAGCCGCGTATGTCGTTCCATCCAGCGGTTCCAGACCAGGATCCGCCGTTGCGAGTCGACGGCGATGACTCCGGCGTCCATCGCGTCCAGAATGTGCGGGGACAGTCGTTCCAGGTCCGGCATTCCGCATTCTAGTCATCCCCGTGGCGATTCGGCAATCGGGGCGCGCCGGGAAAGTGCGGCGGCGGCGCCTCGGCCAATGGATCCCGCCCGCTCAGCATGTCCGAAACGCCCCGCGCCACGGCCGCGCGGCAATGGCGGGCCAGCGCCTTGCGGGAGCTCAAACCTTCCATGGTCACCGGCGGATGAAAGGTAACCTCCACCGTCACCGTCCCCAGGCCCAACATGGTCCACAGATGGCCGGCCAGTTCCATGTCTCCGTACCAGGCGAAGTAGGGCCGCAGTCTTCGGCCCATCGGCAGCCCGTTCAACTCGGTATAGGCGATCGATACCGGCTGAACGGTGGGCTTCGCGCCCTCCTCCCCCTTTTCGGCGATACTGAAGAAGGTGCTGTTGAAGCGAAGCACGCGGTTGCCGTCGCTGCTGGTTCCCTCGGGAAACAGGATCAGGCTCTCGCCGGCGTCCAGACGCTGCTGCATCTGGTCGCGATGATGATGACTGCGCACCGCCCGGCGCTCGACGAACACGGTCCGGTTGAGCTTGGCGAGCAGGCCGAGGACCGGCCATTTCGCGACCTCGGACTTGGCCACGAAGGAGGCACGGAGCAGGGCGGCCAGGACCACGATGTCGAGGTAGGAAGCGTGATTGCAGATATAGAGGACCGGCCCCGGATCCGCCGGCACCCCCCGGCACACCAGGCGGAGACCCATGATCCGGCAGTTGCCCCGGTGGTAGAGTCGCGGGATCGTCCAAGACGCGCGCCATCCCATGCGCAGCGCCACATACTGCGCCGGGAGCAGGCTCAACGTCCAGCCGGTGGCCAGGATCGCGCGCAACAACGCCCGACAATGCAGCGCCACGGCCATGGGTCAGAATACTAGGCCAGGTCCGGATCCTGGCGCGCGGATTGGTAATGCTGGCGATATTTGGCGGTGACCATATCGGTCTTGACCACCACGCAAACATCGGTGGTGTGGAATTGACGGTCGATCACCGCGCCGTCGCCGACAAAACCACCAAGCCGCAAGTAGCCCTTGATCAACGGCGGCAGCGCGGCCCGGGCTCGTTGACGATCGATCTGGGCCGCCGGAATTCGGTCCATCTTGGTGTAGAGGTGGTCGAGGGCGCGCGGGCGCATGCCCTCGGGCGCCAGGTGGCGGTGGTAGAGATACGACAACGGCAGCGCGAGCGCGTCCGGGTCGACACCGGCCAGGCTCGCGCACCCGAACATCAACGTGATGTCATGATGGAACACGTAGCCCGCGATGCCGCGCCACAACAGGGCCATGGTATGGCCGTTGCGGTATTCCGCGGCCACGCAGGAGCGGCCGAGTTCGAGAATCTCTCCTTCGCAACGTTCGATATCGGTCAGATCGTATTCGCCGGCCGTGTAGAACCCGCTCGACCGGGCGGCGTTGCCGCGCCGGTTCAGGCGATAGGTCCCGACCACCGCCTCGAACGGGGTCGCGCGATCGTTGTCGATGACCAACAGATGATCGAACACGTCGTCGAAGGGATCGTGGTCGCGCCGGCGCGCCGACATCTCGGCGGTCGGAACCGCCTTCATCTCTTCGTAGAAGATTCGGTAGCGCAGAGCCTGGGCCGCGTCGACCTCGTCGGCACCGATCGCCAATCGGACCTCCAGGTTGCCCGAGCGGATGCCGCTAAAGGGATCGTCAAGGGTCTCGGCGGTTGCCATTCATTTGGTTTCCCGATCCCGACAAATCCGCTGACGCGCGCGCCGCCGGCGCGCTCAGCCGTCCCCGTCCGAGATCGATTCTACGTACAGTTCGAGCCTGTGATCGATCAGTCGATAGCCGAGCTTCTGGGCCACGTCCCGTTGCAGCGTTTCGATCTCCTTGCTCTGAAACTCGATCACCCGACCGGTCTTGATGTCGATCAGATGATCGTGGTGGGATTCTGTTGCTTCCTCGTAACGAGCGCGCCCGTCACCAAAATCCCGACGTTCGAGAACATTTACTTCCTCGAACAAGCGCACCGTGCGGTAGACGGTCGCCAAGCTGATTCGAGAATCGATCGCCGCGGCGCGCCGATGTAGTTCGCCGGCATCGGGATGGTCGTCCGATTCCGATAGAACCTTCGCGATAATCCGGCGCTGTCCGGTCATTTTCAGCCCCTTTTCGAGGCACAGGCTTTCCACCCTTGATGTCATCGAGTTTGTCCTCCACTTCCGGCCCTCGCCAAGCCGATCTGCGGTTATGATGGGACCGGAAGACTATACTTCAGCGGCCTGATCCAAACAACAAGGGGCACCCCGATGGGGGCTTCGAAAGCATCGCGATCATGACCCGGCCCCAGACCCACGACGCGGCCGCGCACCATCTGGACATCACCGACCAGGTGTGTCCCATGACCTTCGTTCGCACCAAGCTCGCGATCGAGAAACTGACGGACGGCGCCCTGCTCGAGGTCCGGCTGAACGCGGGTGAACCGCTCGAAAACGTGCCCCGATCCGTCACCGAGATGGGACACGAGGTGCTCTCGCTCGACCCCGACCCGGGCGCGCCGGGCACCTTTCTCCTGCGCATTCGAGTCCGCTAACCGGTCACGTCAGGCGGCGTCGCTCCGGGATCCCTGAGGTAAAATGGCGCGACTTCGGTGGCCTCGGACGCCGCCCGACCGACGGCCAGCGCCGCCACCACCGCGGCGTCCGGCAAGCCATCGCCGGGGGCACGGCGCGCAGCCTCGAAATGGGCCGCGACCAAGCTCGCCCCGGTGCCGACCAAGACCACCGGCCGGCCGGGCGCCAGCGTCGGGACGGCAGCCGGCTCCAGCGCCGCCGGCGCCGACAGGGGGCCGAGCGCGGTGTCGAAAGCCTGCGCATAAACCTGGCCGCGGCGCGCATCCAGGGCAACCACCGTCGTGCGCCCGGCACGCAGGCTCGCCGCCACGCCCGCGGCCACGGCCTCGAGCGTGGTCACACCGATCAGCGGCAGACCGGCGGCCATGGCCAAGCCGCGCGCGGCGGCCAGACCGATGCGGAGCCCGGTGAAAGTGCCCGGCCCAACCGTCGCGGCAATCGAATCCAGGTCCCGGTAGGCGAGCCCGGACTCGGCCATGACCGCCTGGATCATCGGAATCAGCAACTCGGCATGGCCGCGGCCGGGCACCGCGAAGCGCCTCGCGGCCACCGCGCCATTCCGCCACACGGCCGCCGAACAGGCGGCGGTGGCGCTATCCAGAGCCAGAATCGCGCGCCGACGGGAAACCCCGGGGCCGGCACCCGCCATCATGACCCGCGCCGCCGCCGGCCATGATAAGGTGATGCCGGTTCACAACCGAAAGCCGGCCGCCCGTGCTCCTGATCCCGATCAGCCCGCCCGCGTTCGACGTTGGCATCGATCTCGCCCATGGCGGAGTCGACAATTCTACCGGCGCGCCGATCTATCACCGCGCCGGAGAGCACTTGGCGCCGGTCGGCGCCATCGCCATCAGCGCGAACACGGCACCAAGCCCAGGGTCCGAAACCGGCTCCTCGCGCCGGGCATTGCGGGGGCGCGCCGCGCGAAAGATCAGGTCGAGCCCGCCCTCGTCGAGTGTCTCGCCCACCACGCCTCTCCTTCATCCCCGATGAAACCGTGGCCGGGTTCATACACCAAACACCGCGCGATGGCGAAGGGCGGGGGGCCCGCGAACGCGATCAGGGCACTTGCGGAATCTCTGCTTTACGGCATAACAGTATCAGGGGGCCTGGCGAGAACAGGTCGAATGATGGCAAGAATGGCAGCGGGTCTTGCCGTAATCGTCGCGGTCCTGGTGGAGCTCGGCGCCTTCTCCGGCGCGGCGCGCGCGCAGGACTCGGCGGTCGTCCTCATGTATCACGGATTCGGCGCGGAAGCGGGACCGACCGGAACCGACATCGCCGATTTCGAGGCGCATATCGCCCATTTGGCCGATGGCGACTATTCGGTGCTGCCGCTCGGCCAAGTCGTCGCCGCGCTTCAAACCGGCACCACCTTGCCCAATCGGTCGATCACGATCACGATCGATTCGGCCCATGTCTCGGTCTATCGGGAGGCTTGGCCGCGGCTGAAGGCGGCCGGATTCCCGTTCACCGTCTTCGTGGCCACCGACTCGATCGATTCGGGGCGCCCGGGCACGCTCGGCTGGGACCGGGTTCGCGAACTGGCGTCGGCCGGCGTCACCATCGGCTCCCAGGGCGCGGCCTACCGTCATTTGGCGACCCTTTCGACCATGGCGGCGGCGGCCGATATCGAACGCGCCCATTTGCGCCTGATCGAAGAATTGGGCGTGGGGCCGGCCATGTTCGCCTATCCTTACGGCGAATACGGAGCAACTGTTCAAAAGGTGCTTGCGGGTCAGGGCTACGCCGCCGCGCTCGGTCAGCATTCGGGCGTGCTCTCGCGGAGCACCGATCCGCTGGCGGTGCCGCGATTCTCCTTGACCGGACGGTTCGCGAAAATCGGCCGGTTCCGGCTCGTGGTCGATACCCTCCCGCTCCCGGTTTCGGATCTGGTTCCGCCAGATCCGGTGCTGGGCGTGAATCCGCCGGCGCTGGGCTTTACCGTCGCCGATGGCATCGGCCCGCTCGACGATCTCGCCTGTTACACGGGCCGAAGCGGGCGGCTGCCGCTCGAAAAGTTGGGCCCGAGCCGCATCGAGGTTCGCTTCGCGGAGCCGCTCCCGGTCGGGCGCAGCCGCGTCAATTGCACCTTGCCCGGCCCCGACGGCCGCTGGCGCTGGTTCGGCCTTCAGTTCCTGGTGCCCGCCGAATAGCCTCCGATGCGGCGGATCGCCCGCGGCACCTGAGCGATTTCCGAGCAGGTTGAATCAGGTCGGGCGTTTTCCGGATCAGAGACTCTCGGCACAGGTGAGGCCCGAATTTCAGCCAATTGTTTATTGGAGACATCATCGATAGGAGACTTTATAGGGAACATTGGGGAGGCTTTATAGGGGACATTGTGCTTTTTTTGGCTTTGTCCACGGTGGAGAGTTTGGGGGACTTTATAGGGGACGTTGTGCTTTTTTGCTTTGTCACCCGTGGAGAGTCCGGGAACATGATCGACAAGAACTGCAACACCGAATTTCGGCCATGGAATTCATGCAAATAAGTACAATGACCCCCTTTCCAATAACCCTCTTTCCATGCCAATGACCCCCTTTCACAATGACCCCATTTCAACAATGAGCCCGTTCCCAATGGCCCGTTCCCCACCCCGATACTCGATGACCCCTTTTCTCGGAACTATGACCCCGTTTCTCGGCAAGGCGGGCTATGTCAGTTGCACCAGTTGCTCGTCGGTCAGATCGCCGGGCACGATGACCAGCGGAATCTTGAGCCGCTTGGTCAATTCGCCGGTCAGCATCCGGACCAGTTCGTTGCTGCCCTTGCCTTCCGGCGCGGCGCCCAGGACCATGACGTCGATGCTCGGCTCCTCGTCGATCAGCTTCAGGAGCTCGTCGCCCTTGCGGCCCTCGCGCACGAACAGAATCGGCCGGACGCCGGCATAGTCGTAGACCTCGGCGGCCAGGGTCTGGACGATCTGCTCGGCCTCCTGGCGTTTCTCTTCCTCCATCACCTTGCCGACCGCCATCCAGTGCTGAAAGTCGGCCGGCTCGATCACGTAAAGCAGAACCACGTGGCCGTCCGTGTTGTGGGCGCGCAAACTGGCGAAGCGCAGCGCCACCCGGCAGTCCTCGCTATCATCGACGCAGACCAGATAGGTGACCCGACCCGGGACATGCTCGATCGCTTCGCCCATCGGCTCAAGCCTTACGGAAAATCACGCCAGCGAGCCATCCTGCCACCAACGCGACCGTGACGGCAAGCAGGCCATAGAGCCAGGACTTCTCGTGGGCATAGCGATAGAGGGCGGCCTCGAGACCGCTCTTGGTGATGTCGAGAGTGGTCGAGCGCTTGCTGATCAGCCGATCGGACTCGATCAGGAATATATCCGCGCGATAGCGCCCGGTGGGCACGTTGGCGGGAAAAGCGAAGTTGGCGCGAAACAATTGCCGGCCGACGAACGCGACCGCGCCGAGGCGATCGAGGTACAATCGCTGTCGGCTCTTGTTTCGGATCAGCGCGGCCCGGAACCGGGCCCGCTCGGCCGCCGACACCGCTTCGCCACCTGTCACCCGCAAATTGGCGAGGCCGATCTCGTTGGCCTCGAATATGTCCTCCGTCCCGATCTCGGCCAGAGGCCGCGACGCCGCGACCGCATAGTAGCCGGGCACGCCGGAAAACCGGATTTCGTCCCGGTTGAGCCAGATCCCGGCGGTCCGCGCCTTGCGGCGCACCACCACCGGCTGAGGCGGGCCACGCAACACGATCACGACCTCGCCGGCGCCATCGACGGCGCCGAACAGCAGCACCTCGGCGCCGGTGAACTGGGGCTCGATGGCGATCCGGTGCTGGCTCAAATCGACCTCGAGCCGATCGGCCCAGACCGCCGGCGCGGGGCCGGCAAGGGTGGCAGCCACCAGCAAACCTTCGGCCAGATGCCTGAAGACGCGCGGATTCATTCGACCGGCATCGGCATGATCGAATAGAGATCGTCGGGTGTCACCACCAGGTCGTGGCCGAGCTTGGCGCAAACCAGAATCACCAGCAGCGCCAGCAAGCCGCGCAACTGCTCGCCACGCAGCCAGGCCCCGGCGCGGCTGCCGAACTGGGCGCCGACCACCGCCCCGACCAGCAGCAACAACGCCAGCAGCACGTCCACCGTCTGATTGGTGATCGCATGCAGGATCGTCGCGTTGGCGGTCACGAAAATGATCTGAAACAGCGAGGTGCCGACGACCACCAGTCGCGAAAGGCTCAAGGCGGCCACCAAATC
>CAJWQN010000148.1 GCA_913045505.1 uncultured Rhodospirillaceae bacterium
TCGACCTCGCCCATGTAGACCACGCAGGGCAGGCCGAACAGCGCGCAGACCGTGGCGGTGGCGACGCCGTGTTGGCCGGCCCCGGTCTCGGCGATGATCCGCCGCGCGCCCATCCTCCTTGCGAGCAGAATCTGGCCGATGCAGTTGTTGATCTTGTGGGCGCCGGTGTGGTTAAGCTCGTCGCGCTTGAAGTAGACCTTGGCGCCGCCCCAATGGGCGGTCAGGCGCTCGGCGAAGTAAAGCGGGCTCGGCCGGCCGACGTAATGCTCGAACCAATAGGCGAGCTGGTCCTGGAACCCGGCGTCGGTCTTGGCCGCGGTCCAGGCCCGTTCCAGATCGAGCACCAGGGGCATCAGGGTTTCGGCCACGAAGCGGCCGCCGAAAATGCCGTAATGGCCGCTTTCGTCGGGGCCGTCGCGATAGGTGTTGGGCTGGGACATATCCGGTTCGGGCTCGGCTAACGTCTTGATCCGACGCCAATAAAGCACAGATGCGGGCGGCTCGAAACGATTAACCCGCCTTCGTCACAGAGTTCGGGCCAGGTCCAGGAACCTACCGATCCGCGCCGGGCTCTTGGTGCCCGGGCGGTCCTCGACCCCGGACGAGACATCGACCGCGCGCGCCCCCGATATGGCCACGGCCTCGGCTAGGTTGTCCTCCTTGAGGCCGCCCGACAGCATCCACGGCCGGCGCCAGTCGAGGCCGGCCAACAGCCGCCAATCGAAGGCCAGGGCATTGCCGCCGGGCAGCCCTCCGGCCATGGTCTTGGGTGGCTTGGCGTCGAACATCAGCCAGTCGGCGACCGGCTGGTAGGACTCGGCCCGGGCCAGATCATCGGCCTCGGCGATCGCAATCGCCTTGATCACCGGGATCGCGAACCGCGCCCGGACCGCCGCCACCCGCTCAGGAGTCTCGGCGCCATGGAGCTGGATCAGGCCGAGCGGCGCATGGGTCAACACCTCGGCCAGCAGGTCGTCGCCCGGGTCCACGAACACGCCGACCGCGGTGACTCGCGCGCCGAGACCCGTGGCCAGCGCGCCGGCCGCCGCCGGACTCACCGATCGGGGCGAGGGTGGATAGAACACGAACCCGCCGTAGCGCGCGCCGCCCGCGACCGCCGCCGCCACCGCGGCCGGATCTGTGAGGCCGCAAATCTTCGCCGCGACCGCCACTGCCACCGTCTCAGGCGTGCGCCGCCGCCATTTCCGCGGCGATTCGTCCGGCCGCCGCCGCCGGGTCGTCGGAGCGGGTGATCGGGCGGCCGATGACCAGATAATCGGCGCCTTGGCGGACCGCGTCCGCCGGGGTGACGATCCGTTTCTGATCGTCCGCCGACGACCAGCCGGGTCGGATGCCGGGCACCACCAGCTTGAAATCGGCGCCGCATTGGCGGCGCAGTATGGCGATTTCATGGGCCGAGCAAACCACGCCGTCGAGGCCGCAATCCTGGACCAGGGCGGCGAGCCGGCGGACCTGATCGTCGAGCGCGCCGCCGACGCCGGTGGCCCCAAGATCGTCCCGGTCGAAACTGGTCAACACGGTGACCCCGACCAGCAACGGCCGTGAAGCGCCGGAATCAGGCGCGGCGCGCATGCTGGCGGCGGCGGCGGCCCGCATCATCGCCGCCCCGCCCGCGGCGTGGATGGTGATCATGAACGGATGGCACGCGCCCGCCGCCCTGACCGCGCCGGCGACCGTGTTGGGAATGTCGTGGAGCTTGAGGTCGAGGAAAATCGGCGCACCGCCGTCCGCCACTTCGCGGACCCCGGCGGGGCCGCAAGCGGCGAAGAATTCGAGGCCGAGCTTGATCGCGCCGACCTGCCCCGACAAGGCCCCGGCGAGCGCCACCGCCTCGTCCCGGTCGCTGGTGTCGATCGCGCAAATGATCTGCCGCGCCCGGTTCTCTTCTGTCATCTTCGGCTCCCTCATCCCGGCAACCGGGCCACCTTACCAGATGCCTTCGAGCGAAGTCATTGGTGGTGCGCGGCGGGTGACTACCGCCTCCGTCAGTAGCTCGGTCCGTCTGTTGGCGGCTATATCGGCGGCAGGGGGGTGCCGGTGGGTTGGGCCAGGGCGATGGCGTGGATGCCGCCGACCTCGGCGATGTCGATCACGTCGATCGGCACGATCTTGCGATCGGGAAACGCCTCTTTGAGCCTGGCCAGGGCCTGGCTGTCCCGCGCATCCTCGAACTGGGGCGCGATCACCGCGCCGTTGGCCAGGTAGACGCTCACATAGGACGCCGGCGCCGGCGCGCCGTCCTGTTCGATCGGTGACGGTTGCCGGATTTCGATCACTTCCAGGCGCCGGTCGCGGCTGTCGGTGGCGTCACGGAGCCGGGCCAGGTTCTCCTCGAGCACCGCGGTGTCAGCGCCGCCGGTGGCGGCGGCGGTGAGCGCCAGAACCACTCCCGGCCGGGCGAATCCCGCGACCAGATCGACCAGGCCGCCGGCCGGGTCGCCGGTCAGGCCGCCGGCCAGCCAGATCACCTTCTCGGCACCCAGATCGGCGCCCAGCCGTTGCTCGATCTGGGCGCGGTCGAGGTCCGGATTGCGGTCGAGAAGGCTGGATTCGGTGACCAGCACGGTGCCTTCGCCATCGGTTTGAATCGCGCCGCCTTCGAGCGCCAGGGCCGAGGCGTAGCGGCGCATCTTGAGGGTATCGAGCAGGGTCCGGGCGATCGCGGCATCCTTGTCGAAGCGTTCCGCCCGCCCCTCCGTGCCGTCGAATCGCCAGTCGATCCCGGCGACGCCAGCTTGCGAATCGATCACGAAGGTCGGGCCGTAATCACGCAAATGGGAATCGACGGTCTCGGCCGAGAGCACGCTCACCCCGCGACCGCAGCGCAGCGACACATCGGCCGCCCGCGCCGGCCCCGTGACCACCGTCACCGGCTCGAAGGCGGCGATCGCCTTGGCGACGGAGCCATAGGCCTCGGCGGCGGCGTCCAGTCGTGTGCCCCATCTTTCGTTACTGTTGGGCCAGGCCATCCAGCATTGGCCATGGGCCTCCCATTCCGCCGGCATGCGCAGCCCGTCCGCCTTCGGCGTCGTCATCGTCGGCACTCTCCCCCGCTCCCCGATGCACGCGCCCGGCGCCCGGGATGGCGATCACGTTATCCGTGGTTCGGGTCGGACACAACCGATCATGATCCTCGACACCGGAGCCGGCGCGACCCGAGATCGGGCTGGCGCCGCCGGCTCCGGCGGCGCTAAGTTGGGCGCCGGTCACGGGAGACAGCGATGGCGGGACGAATCGAAGCGCGGCTCGAGGAACTGGGCATAGAGTTGCCCCAGGCCGCGACCCCGGCCGCGAACTACGTGCCCTACGTGATCACCGGCAACCTGGTGTTCGTGGCCGGCCAGATCACGTTCTGGAACGGCACCGTGAAATATGTCGGCAAGGTCGGCGAGGCGTATTCGGTCGCCGACGGCCAGCAGGCGGCGCGGCTCTGCGGGCTCAATCTGATCGCGCAGGTCAAGGGAGCCTGTGGCGGCGATCTCGACCGGGTCCGGCGTTGCGTCAAACTGGGTGTGTTCGTCAATTGCATCGACGGCTTCGACCGCCATCCGGAGGTCGCCAACGGTGCCTCCGACCTGATGGTCGACGTATTCGGCGAGGCTGGTCGCCACGCCCGATTCGCGGTCGGCGCGCCGGCCCTGCCCCGCAACGTCGCCACCGAGGCCGACGGCGTGTTCGAGATCGCCTGATCGCCCGGAATCATGCCATACTGGACCGAAACCGTTTGCCACCGTGAAGCCGATATCGGAGGGAGAATGAGTCGATGAGTCCGAGCCAAGCCCAGCGCAACATCTCACTCGAGGAGATGGACAAGCAGAGCCTGCTCCATCCCTACACCTCGATTGCCGATCACCTCGAACGCGGGCCGGTGGTGATCTCCGGCGCCAAGGGCGCGCGGGTGGTCGACCGCCACGGCCGCGACTACCTCGACGCCATGGGCGGCCTGTGGTGCGTCAACATCGGCTACGGGCGTGAGGAGATGGTCGAGACCATCACCGAGCAGGCACGCAAGATGGCCTATTACCACATGTTCTTCTCGATGTCGCACGAGCCGGCGATCCGTTTGGCGGACAAGGTCCTGGAGATCATGCCCGACCAGATGAGCAAGGTGTTCTTCTGCAATTCTGGCTCCGAGGCCAATGACACCCAGATCAAGATTGTCTGGTATTACAATAATTTACGCGGCAAGCCGGAAAAACGAAAAATCATCTCGCGGATCAAGGCCTATCACGGCGTGACCGTGGCGGCGGCCAGCTTGACCGGGCTGCCGCCGGTCCACAATTCGTTCAACCTGCCGCTCGACGGATTCCTTCATACCGCCAATCCCCATTACTACTGGGGCGCGGAGGCGGGTATCTCGGAGCACGACTTTTCCCGGCAACTGGCGAGCCAGCTCGACGACATGATCGTGGCCGAAGGCCCCGAGACGGTCGCCGCCTTTATCGCCGAGCCGGTGATGGGCGCGGGCGGGGTGCTGGTTCCGCCGGAGGGCTATTTCGAGGAAATTCAGAAGGTGCTGCGCAAGCACGACGTGCTGTTCATCGTCGACGAGGTGATCTGCGGATTCGGCCGGCTGGGGACCATGTTCGGGACCGAGCGCTACCGCCTGGAGCCGGACCTGATCTCGATCGCCAAGGGCCTGACCAGCGCCTATGTGCCGATGTCGGCGGTGGTCATTTCCGAGCCCCTCTGGGAGGTGCTCAAGGAGGGCTCGGCCGAGGTCGGCCCGTTCGCCCACGGCTACACCTATGGCGGCCACCCGATCGCCGCGGCGGCCGGCCTCAAGACCATCGAGATCATGGAGCGCGAAAATCTGGTCGCTCACGCGGCCGAGGTTGGCGTGGTGCTGCAGCGGCGCCTGCGCGAGGCGTTCGCCGATCACCCGCTGGTCGGCGAGGTGCGCGGTGTCGGCCTGATGGCCGGTATCGAACTGATCGCCGACAAGGCGGCCAAGGTCGCCTTCGATCCCAAGGCGCTGATCGGCACGCGGATGGCGCGCCTGCTGATGGAGGAAGGCATGATCAACCGCGCCTTGCTCGATACCGTCGCGTTCTCGCCGCCGCTGGTGATCACCGAGGCCGACGTCGAAGAGATGGTCGAGCGGTTCGACCGCGCGCTCGGCCGGCTGACGAGCGAACTCAACGCCGAGGGGACCTGGCAGGCGGCGTGACTTGGGCGCCGACACCTTGACCCGGCGGAACCAGGACCCGGAGCCAAGGGGCCTCACGGCGCGCACCATTACGCGAATCGACGAGATTTCGCCGGCGGCGTGGGGTGCCTGCGCGGGAGCCGACAACCCGTTCGTCAGTCATAGCTTTCTCGACGCCCTGGAGCAGAGCGGCTCGTGCACCGCCGAGACCGGCTGGCTGCCGCGGCATCTGATTCTGGAGGATGCGGACGGCCGCCTGATCGGCGCCATGCCGATGTACCTCAAGGGCCATTCCTACGGCGAGTACGTATTCGACCACGGCTGGGCCGATGCCTATGAGCATGCCGGCGGGCGTTATTATCCCAAGCTCCAGGCCTCGATACCCTTCACCCCGGCGACCGGGCCGCGACTGCTGGTGCCGCCGGGGCCCGAGGCGCCGGCGCGGCGCGATCTGATGCTCCGGGCGGCGATCAGGGTCGCCGATCGGTTGGAGGTCTCGTCGCTTCACATCACCTTCCCGACCGAGGACGAATGGAAATTGATGGGTGCGGCCGGCTTGCTTCAACGCACCGGCGAGCAATTTCATTGGGAGAATCGGGGCTACGCGGACTTCGACGAATTCCTGGCCACCCTGAACGCCCGCAAGCGCAAGACGATTCGCAAGGAGCGCGCGCGGGCGATGGCCGGCGGCATCGAGATCGAGACCTTGACCGGCGCCGCGCTCAGGCCCGAGCATTGGGATACCTTCTACGAATTCTACATCGATACCGGCAGCCGCAAATGGGGCTCGCCTTATCTCACCCGCGAGTTCTTCCACCTGATTGGTCGGACCATGGCCGATCGGATCGCCCTGATCATGTGCCGGCGCGACGGCCGTTACATCGCCGGCGCCCTCAACTTGATCGGGACCGAGACCCTGTTCGGGCGCAACTGGGGCTGCGTCGAGACCCATGACTGCTTGCATTTCGAGGCCTGCTATTACCGGGCCATCGATTTCGCCATCGTGAGCGGACTGAAGCGGGTCGAGGCGGGCGCCCAGGGGCCCCACAAGATTCAGCGCGGTTATCTGCCCCAATGCACCTACAGTGCCCATTGGATTCGCGACGCCGGGTTTCGCCAGGCGGTCGAGGACTATCTGGTCCATGAACGCCGCGAGATCGACTGGCACTTGGAAGCGGTCGCGCGCGACTATTCGCCGTACAGAAAGCCGGACGGTCGCGGCGCCTGCCGAGCCAAATCCCTAGGGCATCGGGATTGCGGCCCCGATTGAGGGAACGTCGTAGCCGCGCCCGGTCGCCGGTCGCTCGGCGATCGCCAGGTACCATCGGCGGAGGTCGGGATAGGCGCCAAGGTCCATATCCTGCCATTCGAAGCGCGAAATCCAGGGCCAGGTCGCGATATCGGCCACCGAATAGTCGCCGGCCAGCCACTCGTGGTCGGAAAGGCGGGTGTCGAGCACCTTGTAGATGCGCGCGTTTTCCTTCCCATAGCGCTCTTCGGCATAAGGCGCCTTGCCCTTGTTGAAGCGCAGAAAATGGTGGGTCTGGCCGAGCATCGGGCCGACCGAGCCCATCTGCATCATCAGCCACTGCATGACATCGTGGCGCGCCATCGGCTCGGCCGGCATCAGCTTGCCGCACTTCTCGGCCAGATAGAGCATGATCGCGGCCGATTCCATCATCGCGTAGCCGTTGTCGCGATCGCGGATCGCCGGAATCTTGTTGTTCGGGCTGATCGCCAGGAACTCGGGCTTGTGCTGGTCGCCCTTGGTGATGTCGATCTTGTGAACCTCGTATTCGAGGCCGAGTTCCTCGAGCATGATCGAGACCTTGCGCCCGTTGGGCGTGCTCCAGGTATAGAGATCGATCATTTCCGTCCTCCCGCTCCGGCGTTCGCCGGCGGAGCTTAACCGCAACCCGACGCCGGGTCGATACAAAATTACGGGGACAGTATACTTAATTGTCGGTCAGATGGCATTGCGGAGGAATTATGGGGACGAATTATGGGGACAGTATACTTAATTAGCGATCAGATGTGGCAGATTCAGGTCGGAAGTGCACCACGGGGGGCATTCATGAGGACCTCATGGGGTGTCTGATAGC
>CAJWQN010000149.1 GCA_913045505.1 uncultured Rhodospirillaceae bacterium
ATCGTCCCGCCACAGGCACCGCTCTATGACGGCGAAGACCTGTATGGACTGATTCCCGGCGACACCCGCAAACCCTATGAGGTGCGCGAGGTGATCGCCAGGCTGGTCGACGCCAGCGCCTTCGACGAATTCAAGCATCTCTACGCCCAGACCCTGGTCTGCGGATTCGCCCGGATTTTCGGTTATCCGGTCGGCATTCTGGCCAACAACGGCATTTTGTTTTCGGAATCCGCGCTCAAGGGCGCCCATTTCATCGAACTCTGCTGCCAACGCCGGATCCCGCTGATTTTCCTTCAGAACATCACCGGCTTCATGGTCGGCAAGAAATACGAGGCCGGCGGCATCGCCAAGGACGGCGCCAAGCTGGTGACCGCGGTCGCCTGCGCCCAGGTTCCGAAGCTGACGGTGATCATCGGCGGCTCGTTCGGCGCCGGCAATTACGCCATGTGCGGCCGCGCCTACGGCCCCCGCTTCCTGTGGATGTGGCCGAATGCGCGGATTTCGGTGATGGGCGGCGGGCAGGCGGCGACGGTGCTCGCCACCGTCCGCCGCGACGGGCTCGAGGGTCGGGGCGAACATTGGAGCGCCGACGACGAGGAGCGGTTCATGGCGCCGATCCGCGACCAGTACGAACGCGAGGGCCATCCCTACCACGCCAGCGCCCGGCTGTGGGACGATGGCGTGATCGACCCGGCCGATACCCGGATGGTGCTCGGTCTCGGTCTGTCGGCGGCGCTCTGCGCGCCGATCCCCGAACCGCGGTTCGGGGTGTTCAGAATGTAGATGAGAGGCCCCGAGTTGCCATGACCGAAGAGCCCCTGCTGCTCGACATTTCCGCCGCCGGCGTGGCGCGGATCACCCTCAACCGGCCGGAGGTGCACAACGCCTTCGACGACCACCAGATACGCCGCCTGGCCGAGGCCTTCGTCAGGCTCGACGGTGAGGACTCCGTGCGCGCGGTAGTGCTGGCGGCCAACGGCAAGAGCTTCTCGGCCGGCGCCGATCTCAATTGGATGAAACGGACCGCCGCATACAGCGACCAGGAGAACCGGGACGACGCTCACGGCCTCGCCAGCCTGCTTGCCATGATCCGAGGGTTCGCGAAGCCGACCGTGGCCCGGGTTCAGGGCTCCGCCTATGGCGGCGGTCTCGGCCTGGTCGCGGCCTGCGATATCGCGATCGCCGCCGAGGAAGCCAAGTTCATGCTCTCGGAGGTGCGGCTGGGACTGGTGCCGGCGGTGATCAGCCCCCATGTCGTGGCCGCGATGGGCGAACGCAGTGCGCGCCGTTATTTTATCACCGCGGAACGCTTCGATGCCGCCGAGGCGCGGCGGATCGGCCTGGTTCACGAGGTGGTCGCCCAAGACGCGCTGGACGACGCGATCGAGGCGATACTCAGCCATCTCGCCAAGGGCGGTCCGGGCGCCGTGGCCGCCGCCAAGGATCTGGTCGATGCGGTCGCCAACCGGCCGATCGACGATGAGGTCGTGGCCGATACCGCGCGCCGCATCGCCGAGCTTCGGGCCAGCGCCGAGGGCCGCGAAGGCATCGCCGCGTTCTTGGAAAAGCGTTCTCCGAATTGGGTTCGAACCTCGTGACCGGTGTTCGCGAACGCGCGCCCGAGCGCGGCTCCGGCCGATAACGAGCCCGGTCCGATGGCGGCGAAATCAAGGAGATCGGCGAAGCCCAGGGCCAAGCTACTGGGCCGCAAGGTGCCGCCTGCGGCGACACCCGAGGACGCGGAACTGGATCGGGTGGCCAACACCAATGCCGAGCTTGCCTATGTGGTGCGGTTCACCTGTCCCGAGTTCACCGCCTTGTGCCCGATCACCGGCCAGCCGGACTTCGCCCATTTCGTGCTCGATTACATCCCCGGGAAATGGCTGCTGGAGAGCAAGTCGTTCAAGATCTATCTGGCGTCGTTCCGCAATACCGGTGTCTTTCACGAGGACTGCACGGTGATGATCGCCAAGCGCCTGGTCGGGGAGTTGGCGCCGGCGTGGCTGCGCCTGGCCGGCTACTGGTATCCGCGCGGCGGCATTCCGATCGATGTCTGGTATCAGACCGGCCCGCCGCCCGCCGGCGTTTACGTGCCGGATCCGGGCGTCGCGCCCTATCGGGGTCGGGGTTGATGTTCGACAAGATTCTGATCGCCAACCGAGGCGAAATCGCCTGCCGGGTGATCCGCACGGCGCGCCGCCTGGGCGTGCGCACGACCGCGGTCTATTCGGAAGCGGACGCCGACTCACCCCACGTCCGGGCCGCCAACGAAGCCTATCCGATCGGCCCGGCCCCGGCGGCCGACAGCTATTTGCGCGGCGATTTGATCATCGAGGTTGCCCGCCAGGTCGGCGCCCAGGCAATTCATCCGGGCTATGGATTCCTGTCCGAAAACGCCGACTTCGCCCAGGCTTGCCGCGACATCGGGCTGGTGTTCATCGGCCCGCCGGCGCCCGCGATCCGGGCGATGGGCTCCAAGACCGAGGCCAAGCAGCTCATGGAGCAGGCGGGGGTTCCCGTGGTGCCCGGCTATCATCAGGACAATCTCGACCTCAAGGTGATCACGACCAAGGCCCGGATCATCGGCTATCCGGTTCTGATCAAGGCCTCGGCCGGCGGCGGCGGGCGCGGCATGCGGGTGGTGGCGAGCGAACTCGATTTGGCCGAATCGATCGCCTCCGCGCGCCGCGAGGCCCAGGCCGCGTTCGGTGATGACCATATCCTGCTCGAGAAATTTATCGCCCGGCCGCGCCATATCGAGGTCCAGATATTCGCCGACGGCCACGGCCATGTGGTCCATATGTTCGAGCGCGACTGCTCGATCCAACGCCGTCACCAGAAGATCATCGAGGAAGCCCCGGCACCCGGCCTGACCGAGGACTTGCGCCAGGTGATGGGCGCGACCGCGGTCGCCGCCGCCCATGCGGTCGGCTATGTCGGCGCCGGAACGGTCGAGTTCATCCTGGATCGTGACGACAACTATTACTTCATCGAGATGAACACCCGGCTTCAGGTCGAGCATCCGGTCACGGAGGCGATCACCGGCCGCGACCTGGTCGAATGGCAACTTCGCATCGCCGCCGGCGAGCCCCTGCCGCGCGATCAGGAGCAATTGACGATGGAGGGCCATGCCATCGAGGCCCGCATTTATGCCGAGGACCCGAGTCGGGATTTCCTGCCGTCGAGCGGCCGGCTCGACCATCTCCGGTTCCCGACCGGGCGGCCAGAGCTTCGCGTCGAAACCGGGGTCGGCCTCGGTGATACGGTGAGCCCCCATTACGACCCGATGATCGCCAAGCTGGTGGTCTGGGGGGTCGATCGCGATGCCGCCGTGCGCGGCCTACGCCGGGCGCTGGCCGAGACGCAGATTGCCGGCCCGGCGACCAATCGCGCGTTTCTGGCGGCGGTGGCCGGCCATCCGTCCTTCGCCGCCGCCGATTGCGACACCGGCTTTATCGACCGCCATTTCGACGACCTGGTTCCCGCGCCGCGCCCGGCGCCCGAACTGGTGGTGGCGCTGGCCGCCTTGCACCTACTCGAGTCCCGCAAACGCCAGGCCGCCAACACCGCCCAGCCCGGCGACCCGTACTCGCCGTGGAGCCTGACCGGGGGCTGGCGGCTGAGCGACAACTCGGGCGAGACGGTCACGGTTATCGACGGCAATACCGAAATCACGGTTCCCGCGCGAGGCGACGGCGATGGCTATCTGTTGACACTTCCCGACGGCGAAACCCGGGTTTCGGCCAGAGCCGGCGCCGAGCCCGGCGATTTGGCAGCCGATCTGGGCGGAATCAGGGTCGCGGCGACCGTGATCGGGGTCGAGGGCGGACTGATGGTCTGGCTCCATGGCACCGGGTATCACCTGAGGGTTCCCGATCCCGAGGCGCATTCGACGGTGACCGACAGTGCCGGTGGGCACTTGACCGCCCCGATGCCGGGGCGAATCGTCCAGGTCCTGGTCGAGGACGGCGCCGAGGTCACGCGCGGCGCGGCCCTGATCGTGCTCGAGGCGATGAAGATGGAGCACACCATCGCCGCCCCCGATGCCGGGACGGTGGTCAAGGTCAATTACGCGGTTGACGAATGGGTCGAGGAAGGTGTGACCTTGCTCGATTTCACGCCGCGCGCGTAGGATCGGAAAATGGCGTCACCCGACCGGATCACCCTCTACGAGGTCGGCCCGCGCGACGGGCTTCAGAACGAGCCCGAACCGGTGCCGGCGGCGACCAAGATCGCCCTCATCGATCGATTGTCGGCGACCGGTCTCCGCGAGATCGAGGCGACCGCGTTCGTGTCGCCCAAATGGGTCCCTCGGATGGCCGACAACGCTGAGGTCATGGCCGGCATCGCCCGCCGGCCCGGCATCCACTATCCGGTGCTGACCCCCAACATGAAGGGATTCGCCGCCGCCCTCGCGGCCGGCGCCGATACGGTTTGCCTGTTCGCCGCCGCCTCCGAGACGTTCCAGCACAAGAACATCAACTGCTCGATCGCCGACAGCTTGGCGCGCGCGGCACCGATCGCCGAGGCGGCCCAGGCCCAAGGCCTGCGAGTGCGCGGCTACATTTCCTGCGCGCTCGGCTGTCCCTACGAGGGCGCGATCGCACCCGAATCGGTCGCCGCCGTCGCCAAGCGGCTCGACCGGCTGGGCTGCTATGAAATCTCCCTTGGCGATACCGTCGGCACCGGCTCGCCGACCAAGGCGCGGGCGATGATCGACGCGGTCGCGGCCGAGGTTCCGATCGGCCGCCTCGCCGCCCATTTCCACGACACCTATGGCCAGGCGCTGGCCAATCTGCTGGCGGTCATCGAGCAGGGAGTGGCGGTGGTCGATTCATCGGTCGGCGGCCTCGGCGGCTGCCCCTACGCCAAGGGCGCCAAGGGCAACGTGGCGACCGAGGACGTGCTTTACATGCTCGACGGCATGGATATCGAAACCGGAGTCGCCCTCGACGCGGTGGTCGAGACCGCGTGGTTCATTTCCGCCGCCCTCGGCCGGCGCCCCAACAGCCGCGTCGCCCAGGCGCTCAGACCCGACGGCCCCTGACCGCGGGCCGGCGGTTGGGCTAGAACCGGGACCATGACCGTTCACCTGTTGAAGATGTGCGTCGGCATCGACAGCGTTCGTCATCTCCGCAACGCCCAGCGCCACCGACTGGAGCGCATGGCCGCGGCGGGTGAGCCGGCGATGCTCAGACATTGGACCCGGAACCGGCCTCGGCGCGCCGCCGAGGTGTGCGACGGCGGCTCGATCTATTGGATCATCAAGGGCCAGATTCGGGTCCGCCAGCGAATCACCGACATCGAGGTCGTCGCCGACCGGCACGCCGCCAAGAGATGCGCGCTCGTGCTCGATACCGAACTGGTCGAGACCGCTCCGCGCCCGGCGCGACCGATCCAAGGCTGGCGCTATCTGGAGCCGGTGGACGCGCCGCCCGACCGCGGCTCGGTTCCCGACGATGCCGAGGACATGCCCGAGACCATGGCCCGCGAGCTTCAGGACCTGGGCCTGCTGTGATCCGGCTCGCCCTGCCTCTGGCGATGCTGGCGCTCACGGCCTGCGCCCCGCTGCCGCTCGAGCGCCATCCGGCGCGCCAAATGGAGTATTGGTCGCGCTATCCGACGTATGCGGCGCTGGAGACCCGCGTCTATCCGGCACCGGTGATACTCATCGACTACCTGCTTCGCGACAACGAGGCCATGGGCTTCGCCGAGCGCCCGCGCCCAGCGACCGGCGATGAGGGGTTCCGGGCCGAAGTGCGGGCGGCCTTGGCGACGCTTCCGGAAGCGGTCAAGTCGCTGGTGGCGCGCAAACTGATCGGGGTGTTTCTGGCCCATGACTTGGGCGGCACGGCCGTCACCGAGATGACGTCCGATCCGTCCGGCCGAGAGATCGCCGCCTTCATCGGCCTCGACGTCGGGGCGATCGACAAGATCGCCAACCAATGGGCGAGCTGGCGGGCCAACAGTCCGTTCACGCCGGCACCGGGCTTCGAGACCCGGCTGATCATCGCGCGCCCGGGGGAGGACGACCGGGTGGCCGCGATCCAGTTCATTCTCCTTCACGAACTTGGCCATGTGATCGCCGCCGGCGCGCGCATCCATCCATCCTGGAATGCCGGGCTCGGGTCGGGCGAGACGGTCTGCGACTACGCCTTCACATGCCTGTCCTGGATCCTGGACGGCGACGATCTGGTCAGCCTGTACGCGGCCCAACGCCCGGCACTCGACCCGGTGACGTTCTACCTGGGTCCCGACACCAAGCTGCCGGGCGCGCGGCGGGCCGAGGTCTATCATGCCCTGGCGCAAACCAATTTCCCGTCACTCTACGGCGCCACCAACCCGTTCGACGATTTCGCCGACTCGTTCGCGATCTATGTCCACACCCGACTGCTGGGCAAACCCTACCGGGCCGAGGTGGTCGCGGATGGCCGGGTCGTGCAGGTGCTCCCGGACTGCTTTTCCGACCGCCGCTGCCCCGACAAGAGCCGTTATCTGGATCGGTTGCTGGCCGGTAAGGAATAGGAAACCGAGGCGGCAACCCCCGATCATCAAATTTTGATTTGCGCGTGTAGGTTCGAGGCCCTTAGCTTTCGGACCATCCATTGCGGTACATCAATCCCAAGGGAGGACTCAGATGTTGAACGCACGGACTTTCGTGACCGCGGCGGCGGCGGCGGTTGTCGCCCTGACGGTTTCGGCCGGTGCCCAGGCTCTCGACACCAAGCCGATGCTCACCCTCGATATGGCCAAGAAGATCGCGGACGCCTGCGAGGCACTGCAGGTGGCCAAGGGCGATTGGCGCCCGATCAATATCGCGATCTATGACGACGGCGGCAATCTCAAGCTGTTCCGCCGCCAGGAAAACGCCTTCCTGGGCAGCATCAAGGTTTCTCAGATGAAGGCCGCGACCTCGTCCAACTTCCCGTTTCCATCGCGCCTGTTCGGTGAGCTGGCATTCGGCAAGGACGGCCAGCCGGGCGCGATCCCCGGCCTGGCGTTCGTGCCGGGCTTCGCCGCATTCCCCGGCGGCGTGCCGATCACGACCGCGTCCGGCGCCCTGATCGGCGGCGTCGGCGTCAGCGGCGCCACCGGCGACCAGGATGAGGAATGCGCCCAAGCCGGCGTCGCGTCCATCGCCGATATGCTGAACTAGCCCGGATATCTCACAGAGGCGTAAATAATGCTCCTGTGGGGCGGGAGGTGGCGGGAGGTTGGGGTGCGGACAAGAGAACCCGCCCGGCGGTGCC
>CAJWQN010000150.1 GCA_913045505.1 uncultured Rhodospirillaceae bacterium
AGGGTGGTCGGGGTCAGATAGATGGTGGTCGCCGTGAAAAAGCCGGCCTCGGCGCCGATATCGCCGCTGGCGATAATCGGCACGTTGCAGGCGACATAGAAGCCCCAGAATCCGGTGTAGATGAAGAACAGACCTATCGCGACCAGCCAGGGGTTATGTGGTCGTAGATTCCGGGGCGTGCCATCGGCGGCGAACTTGCCGATCCGCGGCCCGAGAAGGGCGAGCACGCCAAGCGCGGTGCCGCCGGCGATGGCGTGGATGACGCCCGAGGCATAGGCATCATGATAGCCCAGCACCTGAACCATCCAGCCGTCGTCCTTCCAGCCCCAGGCGGCGTCGATGATCCATGTTACCGAACCGATCAGGACCGCGATCAGCCAGAACGAGGCCGAGCGAATGCGCTCGATCACCGCGCCCGATACGATCGAGGCCGCGGTCCAGGAGAACAGCAGGAACGCGGCCCAGAAAACCCCGGTGATCCGGTCTTGCATATGCGGTCCCATGGTTTCGCTCCAGGGCGCGTTGGCGGCCGCGTTGTCGGGGATACCGCCGGGAATGATCCCTGGACCGTTGGGAAACGCCCAATATATCCACCAGCCAAAGAAGTAGAAGGTGATCGTGACCAGCGGGATCAACATCGTATTCTTCATCATCGTGTGCATCATGTTCTTCTGACGAGAGGCACTGACCTCGTACATGCAGAAGCCGATATGGATGAAAAACATCAAGGCGACGGTCAGCCAGTAATAAAATTCGGTGAAAATCACCGTCAGGGCACCGATCTCGGCATCCATCTCACGCATCTCCCCCAACTGTGAGCGGCGGTAGCCGGGACGACGTTTGCCTTTTTATCGTTTTCCGGCTGGGGTAAAGTTCATGGGAAGAACTGCGCCTGGGTCCAGTGGCGTCACGGTGTGCAGTGGGGACCGAAACGAACGGGCGAGCCACAGGAGAGGGACGGATGAAACCGCGTTGGATTGCGAGCGCTTGCGTGGTCGCCATGCTCGGCGGCGCGCCAGTCGCCGTGGCCGGCAACCTGGTGGTCCTGGATTCGGACATGTTCGGCCTTCAAGCCGGCGACGTCGTCGACGGGACCCAGCAACTCGAGATTCCCGACGGCAAGCGGCTGACGTTGATATCCGAAAACGGCGAGGTGCTGGAATTGGATGGTCCCTATTCCGGGGTCCCCGATGCCGGCAGTGAAGAGGGCGGCGGGCTCGTCGCCGCCTTGTCCGACCTGATCCTGTCGGAGGGCACGGACGATTCCTCGTTGGGAGCGGTGCGCGCCAGCGTCGCCGACAACGTCAAGGACCCGTGGCTGATCGATATCACCCGCGACGGCGACCATTGCGTCACCGCCGAGGGTACGGTGACCATGTGGCGGCGCTCGCCGGACCTGTTCTCCGCGATCCGGGTGTCGGACGGCGAGAAGGCGGCCAAGACCGCCTGGCCGGAGGAGGCCGCGACCCTGGCCTGGCCGCCGCCGATCGAAAAGACCGACGGCGCGACCTATCGGATCACTTTGGACGAGACGCAAAACGTCTCGATCGTTTTGCATGTGGTGCCGACCGAGGTCGATGGCGATCCCCGCCGCGCCGCCTGGATGGCCAAACGCGGCTGCCGGCAACAGGCCCTGCTTTTGCTCGCCTCCAGCTTGCGCTGATACGGAGATCGCCGCGAAGCCGGGAGCTATTCCAGGTCGCTGAGGGCCACCAGCGGGAAGTTCTGGCCGCGCGAATCGACCACCGGGAACTGGGCCTGGCTCTTGTGCTTCATGCTGATTTCCGGCAATTCGCTCTCGACGAAGCTCAGCAATTCGCGGATCGTGACCACGCCGTCGTTCGGGGTGCCGTCGGCGCCCCCGCTCAGGCCCTCGAGGATGGCGTAAGTGAAGACGCCGTGGCCAAGCTCCTCGACCTCGGCCGCGAACTGGTCCTTGCCGGCGGCGGCGACGACGTGGATGCCGCTGGATCGGGCCAGTTGACGGAGCGCCTTGCGCTCCTCGAAGCCGCGGAAGGAGATCAGCGCCGCGCCGGACTTGCAGGCGTCCATCAGCAACAGCACCTTCTGGGCGCCGATTTTCTGGATCTCGGCCTGGATCACCGCGGAGGACAGTCCCTTGCCGCGAATTTCCTCTTCTTTCTCGGGGTAGACCAGTTCGTGAGGCAGGAAATACCAGCCGTCGTCGATGGTCTCGCCGTGGCCGGCGAAGTAGACGATCACCACGTCCTCGGGCGCGGTGTCGGCGAGGAGAGCGAACTGGGCCATGATCCCGTCACGGGTCGCGTTTTCATTGTAAAGGGTGTAGTTGCGGACGTCCTTGAACAGGCCTTTGCTGGTGGCGACGAAGAAGTCGTTGATCGCGGTCGCGTCGGGTACGCCGTAATTCAAGTTTAGCGCCGGATTCCGGTATTCGTTGACGCCGATGGTCAGCACATGGATGGTGGCGGACCGCTCGGGCGCGCGCAGGGTCAAGGCGACCCGGACCGGCTTGCTTTCGATCCGGTCCTCGCTGACCCCAACCGCCTGAATCACGTTCTCGCCCGGCACGAGCTGCAGGTTGATGGTCTTGACGTGCTGTTCGGCCTGTTCGGCTTTCCGGTAGACCGCCGTGCGGCTGACCGATTCATCGATTCGCTTGCCGTTGTGGAAAACCCGGATTTCTTCGACGCCGCCGCCTTGATCGGTGGCCGAGACCGCGACCTCGACGACCTCTTCTTCGGTGTCGATGCCGCCCTTGGGACTCAGTATTTGGACCTGGGGTGGGAGCTTGATACCGTTGGTGATCGACGGCAAATCGGCGACCGGGATCGGCTCGCGCGCCACCGCCCGGGTCAACAGACCGGGCTCGTAATAGGATTCGGTGAACTGTTCCAGATCGTAGGGCTCTTCCTCGACCTGCCACTGCACCGCCTCGAAACCCTCCACGGAGCCGTCGAACTGGCCGGTTTCGTTGATCACCGTCCAGCCGGTGTCGGTCGAGATCAATTTGACGACCTCGGCCTTGGTCGGGCGGTCCCAGACCCGCGACGTGCCGTCGAGGCTGGCCGAGTGGATGACCAGGCCGTTGCCGCCAAAGGCAACCAGCGTGACCGGCTCGCTGTGGCCCCGGAACACTTCGAGTTCCTCTCCAGACTCGACATCGTAGACCCGAACCGTGCGGTCCATGACACCGACGGCGACCAGCGTGTCGTCGGGGCTGAGCGAGATCGAGGTGACCGGATCGTCGAGTTCGGCGACCTTGCCGATCCGCTTGCCCGTGGTCAGGTCCCAGCTCCGCACCACCCCGTCCTTGGCGGCGGTGAGCAGGACCGTGCTGTCGCTGCTGATGGCCATCGCCCTGATGCCGCCGCGATGAGCCTCGACACTGCCGAGAGAGTCGCCGGTCTCGCCGCTCCAAACTCGGATCATGTTGTCGGCGCCGGCGGTGAAGATGCGCTTGCCGTTGGCGGTCATGACCACGCTGGTGACCGCGCCCTTGTGGCCCTCCAGGCGAAACAGCTCCTGGCCGGTCCGGGCATCCCACAGGCGCGCGGTCTGATCGGCGCTGCCTGTCATGACCTTGGTGCCGTCGGCGCTGAAGCCGATCGTCAGCACCGCGCCGCCATGGCCCTCATAGGCCGTGGACTTGGTGCCGTTGGCCAGATTCCAAAGCGTCGCGGCGCCGCCCTTGCCAGCGGTGGCGATTCTGGTGCTGTCCGGGCTGATGGCGACCGAAAGCACTTCTCCGCCCTCGGCGGCGAGGTTGAGCACCTGTTGGCCGCGCCTGAGATCCCAAAGCCGAAGCGAGCCGTCGCTCAGGCCCGAGGCCAGGTAGCTGGCGTCCGCGCTCAGCGAGATCGCGTTGACGTTGGCGACCCGCGAGCGGTCGATTGACAGGCGCGAGGGCCGCAATCCCGCCTCGATCGCCCTGGTGATCGCCTTGGTCACCTGTTCGGTCACCGCCGGAACCACCTGGGGCGAGATACGAATCGAATTCTGGGCCACGGCCGTGGTCACCGCTCCGGATACCAGAGCCATGGCCGCCACGGCGGCAAAAAAGGGCATCGCATTGGCGACTTGCCTGGAGAACTGCATCATGCACCTCCGATTTCCATAAGGGTTGCTCGGCCTCCCGGCAGCGGATGTCGGCAAACGCAGCCCCAATCGCGCGGCCTGGCACGGAAAATAGCAATGCCGACCACGATCGCTCACGGTCACGCCATGAGCACCGGTACCGTCTCATCAATATGGTGTCAAAAGGTCCGTGGCGCAATCGACCCGGCCATATTCCGGTCGGAACTCCGAACTCAGAGTCATTTCTCATCCATGACGATCCGGGTGCCGGTCTTTCCGTCCTTCAAGCGTTTCAGGTGCAGGCAGGCGAGGGGGTCTTCCGGGTGGTCGCGGGCGAGGTCGGCGAATGCGGCCCGAGCGCCGTCGCCGCCGTCGGCTTCCTCGAGTGCCCGGTAGGCGGCGCGATACTGCTTGGTGGCCGCTGACTCGGCCTGGTCCGCCGACAGAGGCTCGAACACCGCGACCCCCTCGGTCTTCCCTTTCAGCACCAGCTCGCCGACCGGCCGGCAGGCCACGTCCGGGCATTGCTCGATGGTCTTGCCGCTCACACAGACCGTGGTGCCCAAGTGTTTGTTGACGCTTTCCAGCCGGGCCGCGGTGTTCACGGTATCGCCGATCGCGGTGTAGTCGAATCGGATGTCGCCGCCGAAGTTGCCGACCGTCGCGGGACCGGTATGGACGCCGATCCGGGTGAGGCCGAAGGCAATCCCCTCGGCATTCTTTTCGGCCGCGAACTTGGCCGTGAACGCACTCATCGCCAGAGCGCAGGCGACCGCCCGGCGGGCGTGATCGGGTTGCGCCACCGGCGCATTGAAAAACGACACCACCGCATCGCCGATGAACTTGTCGATGGTGCCCTGATGCTCGATCACGATCTGACAAATGCCGTCCAGATAGGCGTTCAGGGCCGGTACCAAGACCGAGGGTTCGGTGGTCTCGGAGACGGTCGTGAATCCGGCGATGTCGGTGAAGATGAACGTCAGTTCCTGGCGCTGGCCGCCCAGGGTTAATCGACCCGGGTCGTTGGCCAGGTCCGCCACGACGGATGGCGACAGGTAGCGGGAGAAAGCCTCGCGAATGAATCGTTTCTCCTCGCGCTGGCGTCGGGCGACGTAGAAGGTGCCGATGCCGCCGGTGGCCAGAAACCCCAATGTCGGCGCGAACAGCGGGATCATCATTCCGTGATTCGCGAACAGCAGTCCAGCACCGCCCCACAGCGCCGCTATTGTGGCCGTGCCGGCGGTGATCTGGGCGATCATCGGCACGCCACCGACCGAGATCACGAGTCCGATCGCCACCAGGACCGCGACCATGGCGGCGGTCGTGGGCCAGCCGATCCGGGGCAGCTTTCGTCCGTCGAGAACTTGGGCCAGCACATGGGCGTGAATTTCGATTCCGGCCAAGGCCCCGCGCCCGGCGCCGAACGCCGACGAGAATGGCGTCAAATGTCGGTCTTGCTGGGGCAGATCGGCGCCGATCAGGACGATCTTGTCGGCGAACCAAGCCTTGGGCAGCACGCCGACCGCGTGAGAGGGGAAACTCTTGAACGCGCTCTTGGCGTCCTCGGTGAGGGCCGAATAGGCGATCAGCCCCGATTCATCGGGAATCGGCAGGCCAAGCGCCACCGTCAGTTCCAGCGCCAAGCCGTGGCGATAGCTGTCGCCGACCATATCGCCGTGAAAAATGTTGCGGACGATTCCGTCGCGGTCCTTGATCAGGTTGGCGAAACCCTTACGGGTATTGGCCAGATAATCATCCATAAACGCGAGTTGGGCCTTGGTCATGCCGGCGCGCGTATCGCCCCAGCTCACCACCACCGGCGCCGGAAAGCTTTCCAAGGCGGCCTTGAAGGTGCGGTCCTTCTCAGGCTCGGTTTGCTGGTCGAACAAGATATCGATGGCCACCGCGCGCACTCCGGCGGTGCTCAGATGACCGAGCACGGTGGCCAGAAAGTCCCGATCGACCGGCGAGCGATAGGGAAATTTGGCCAGCGTGTCCTCGGTCAGTGCCAGGATCACGATGTCTTCGTTGAAACCGCGAGAGGGCGTGAGGACCGAAATCCGAATATCATCGAGCCAACGCTCGATCACGACCACGAACGGCACCCAGCGCAGCCCGACCAGAACCGCGGCCGTGATCAGCACCACCAGCGAGGCGAACAGCGCCGCCCGCCTCAGAGTCGCTTGTCCCAACATCGGGTCCCGATCTTACTCCTTCCAGGCTTCGCGGCGCCACAAACGGTAGGGCCTCCGTTCAGATACCGGGCGCGCCGGAGGGATCGGGTGAAGTGTCGAGGGGCGTGATGCAAGCGGGATCGTCGTGGCGGGGGCTGTTGATCCGGGCGCCGATCGCGAGCGTGGCCATGGGCGTGGAAGGGTAGGGGGCGAGCAGCGCCGCCGGTTCCGCCCCGGCCAGCCAGCGCTGATGATCGGCGGCATGAAGGATGATCGGCATGCGGTCGTGAATCGGGCGCAACAGGTCGTTCGCGCTGGTGGTCAGGATGGTGAAGGAGGTGATTGCCGGCGTGCCGTCATCGCCGTGCCAGCTCTCCCACAGCCCAGCGAAGGCAAAGACCTCCTGATCGGTGACGGTAATCCGCCACGGCTGCTTGCTCCCGTCCCGCTTTTGCCATTCGTAGAAGCCGTCGGCGGGGACCAGGCACCTGCGGTGGCGATAGGCGCCCCGATAGGCCGGCTTCTCGGCAACGGTTTCAGCCCGGGCATTGATCATGCTGAACCGGGTGTCGGGTCCCTTGGACCAGCCCGGGATCAGGCCCCAGCGCATCATTGCCAGGTCACGGGCGCCATCACCGCCCGTTTTCGCCAGCCGAATCACCGGCGCTTGCTGGGTCGGCGCGATGTTGTAGCGCGGCGCCAGGTTCGGGATCGGACCCGCGAACGCAAACAATCTGCGCATGGCCTCGGGCGGGGAGGTGAAGCTGTATCGTCCACACATGGGCGCAATCCGGTCGGAGGCACCGATTATATCCGAAACGTCCCCGATCGGGCGGCGGTCGGCCGATGCCCGATGGGTTTGTTCCGGGCCTGGAAATCGGCGACGGCTAGTCCGTTTGAATGATGCCCGGCGGGGCGCGGGTCTGGTATCGTGGCGGTGCTGGCGAATTCGTGGCGCAAGGCGCCCGCGAAGGGTAGGGTCGTGGCACAGTTTTCGGGGGCTTCATGGCGGTCGTACAG
>CAJWQN010000151.1 GCA_913045505.1 uncultured Rhodospirillaceae bacterium
GTGGTCGACGTGGCCTCCATCTGGGTGGACGCCGAGGACACCGCCTCGACCACGCCCTTGACGTTGCCTTCGAAGTCGCCGATCGCCTGCTCGATTTGACGCTGGCGTTCGGCCTCCTTATCCCGGAGTTCGCGCTCCTGTTCGGCCTCCTTTTCCTGGCGTTCGCGCTCCTCCTGTTCGAGGCGTCGCTCCGCTTCAAGCCTTTCGGTTTCGCGCTGGCGCTCGGCTTCGGCTTCCCGCTCCTTGCGCTGGCGCTCCTCTTCCTCGCGCTGGCGGTCCTGTTCGGCCGCTTCCTCGGCCTCCGCCCTGAGGCGTTCGCCCTCGATGGCGTTGTCCTTGAACACTTGAACGGCCGCCGCCATTTCGCCGATCTCGTCCGCCCGCTCGGTGCCGGGGATGTCGATCTCCAGATTGCCCCCGGCAAGGACTCCCATGGCGTCGGTCATGAATGCCATCGGCTTCGCGACCCGGAATGCAACGACCCAAACCGCGGCTCCGCCCAGAGCCAAGGCGGCAATCAATACCGCCACCGACACGATCAGGTTCCACGTCGCCGCGTCGCTCAACTCGGAAAGACGCGCCTGGGCGCCTTGCGTGGCGCTCGATTGAACGCCGAGCAGGGTATCGATGGCCGTGGTCGATGTCTCGATCCACTGGCCGGTGGTCATGGGATAGGCGGCGGTTCCCAGGGCCGCGCCATAGACGGCGTCGCGAACCGTCTGATAGTCGCCAAAGAAGACCTTGTCCACGCCGGCCATGGCCGCCGTGACCTCGGCTGGTGTATCGGCGCCGGCGGTGGCGGCCTGGGCATCGTCCCAGGCGCCTTCGACACGGCCCCGGAAGGTCGCCAGCCTGGTCCGATTCGCGGGCGACAGCGGTGCGTTGGCGCCGATGGTTCCACCCAGGATCGCGCGCTCGCGGCCGGCATATTCCGCCATGACCCAAGCCGCGTGCTTGAGGGACAGGAAATCATTGATTCGGGGGTCGGCCCGGCCCGCCGCGCGGGTGGCCGCGAGACGCAACGCCTGGCTCTTCAAAATCCGGGCGGTCACCGTCGGCAGCCAGGATTCGAGGACGTTCGCATCGCGTTGATCCTTGGCGACCTTCAGGGCCGCGTCGGCCTCGCGCCTGAGGGAATTGGCCTTGGCGTGAGCCTGCTCGAGATCGTTCATGAGGGACTGCTTGTTTTCGAAGTGGCGGCCGGCGGCGACCAGTCCCCTTGCGGTTTCAAACGCGGCGTCCGCCTTCGCCCGCCTTTGGTCGATCACGCCGCGCAGCTTTTCGGTGACCGGGCCCTCGGCGTTGAGCGCCGAGTTGGTGGCGCCACGCTCGACGGCCCAGTTGCCGGCGGCCACGATCAGATTGTCACTGATGGCGTTGGCATCCGATGAGACCCCGTAGGCATCCCACGCGCTCGAGACCGCGACGCGGACCGCCAGCACGGAGTCGATCCCGGCCGTCGCCTCGGAGATCCATTGTGGTGTCGTCATCGGGTAACGGGCGGTGTCGGTGCCGGCGGCGTAGACCGATTCCCGGGTATTCTGGAACTCCGTGAAGTAAGCGGTCTTGGCCTCGGCCACGGCTTGCTTGACGCGATCCGGAACTTGATCCGAGCCGGCTTGGCCGGTGAGCGTGTTCCAGCCCGCCTCGACCTCGCCGCGGAACCTGGACAGAAGCCGCAGGCGATCCGAAGTGAGGCGCGCGTTCGAACTTATCATGCCGCCGAGGATGGCCCGCTCGCGGCCGGCGAACTCACTCATCAACCAGGCGAAATGCTTCAGCGAGACCAGCTGACCGGTGGCGCCGTCCATCTCCACGCTGGCGGTGATCGCGACCCGCAACTCCTGGCTGCGGAGGATGAGAGCGGTCATCGCTGGCACCCAGTCCCCGAGATTGGACATGTCGCGGTTCGCTTTCGGTTTCGCCAGCTCGGCATCGGCGAATTCGCGCTTCGCCTTGGCCGCCTCGAAGGCTGCCGTGGCCTCGGTCATCAGTTCCTGCTTGCCGCCGAAATCACCGGTCTCGGCCAAGCGCTTCAGGGCTTCGGCGAAGGCCGGGTCGGCGGTCGCGCGGCGGGCATCGATTTTTTCGCGCACATCCGCGCCGATCGGTTCGTTTCCCACCAGGGCCGCGTTGGTCACGCCCCGCTCGACGGCCCAGTTGTTGGCGCTGTTCAACAACAGATCGCTGATCGCGTTCGCGGCATCGGCCTGTCCGACAATATCGAGGTCGCGGACGGCCTCGACCGCCTTGAAGCCGGCGAGAGCGGCGGTCATGACAAGAAAGACGCCGACCACGGCGAACAACGTGTTACGGATGGTGATACGGGTATTGCCCGCCGATTTCTTCGGACTGGCATCGCTCGCAGCTTGCGCTCGCGCGGCGTCCGGTTTGGACTCTTCAATCCCAGTCGTGATCACGGTATCCGGCTGATCCGGCATCATGTCGCTCCTTACCTTCGGCGCCTTACCCTGGTCGGACACGGCCAGCGGGCGTCATGCAAGACCGACTCGGTGTCACCCCCTCGAAGTCCGGGTCGCGGCCGCGACACGAATCGAAACCCCCTGTTTCGATCCCGTAATCAATCGACGATGACCAGTCTTGCCCGTTGATGCCCGATGGGAGTGTGCATCGGCCTCCAAAATTGCTTAAGACGAGTTATATCGACCGCCCCATTTCTCAATGGCGGGGCGGGAAAAAATCCATCCAGGCGTGAAATTGTTTCGGAATCGCGGATTTCGGAGCCTGCCGAATGAGTTCCCTCGTCCCAGGCCATCGGTATCGAATCGACATGTTTGTCATTCGCCACTGGCGGTCGGTCTCGGGCCGGTATCGCTCGGAAATAAAGCCGCGGCGCTCGCCAGGCACTTGAACCGCTCGCCATCGCTCCTTAGATTACCGGCCGAAACGGGGTTGGGGAGTTGCGTGAATGGAGCCTTTGGTCGAGATCAAATCGCTGTCCAAGCGGTTCGGACCTTTGGTAGCGGTCGATGACGTTTCGTTCGCGGTGGACCGCGGCGAGGTGCTCGGCTTTCTGGGCCCCAACGGCGCCGGCAAGTCCACCACCATGCGCATGATCACGGGGTTTCTGACTCCTTCGGCGGGCACCGTGACGGTCTGCGGTCATGATGTGGTCGGCGAGGCGATCCAGGCCCGCGACCGAATCGGCTACTTGCCCGAAGGCGCACCGCTTTACGCCGACATGACCGCGGGCGAATTGCTGCGCTTCGTTGCCGGGGTCCGTAGCCTCAAGGGCGCGGCGCTGGCCAAGAGGGTCGATTGGGCGGTCGGGCAACTGGGCTTGGAGCCGGTTCTGGGCCAGCAGATCGAGACCCTGTCGAAGGGCTTCAAGCGCCGGGTCGGGTTTGCCCAGGCTATCCTCCACGATCCGGACGTATTGATCCTCGACGAGCCGACCGACGGGCTCGACCCCAATCAGAAGCACGAGGTTCGGACACTGATCCGGGACATGGCCGCCGACAAGGCGATCATCATCTCGACCCATATCCTCGAAGAGGTCGATGCGGTCTGTACCCGCGCGATGATCATCGATCGGGGCCGCATCGTGGTCGACTGCACGCCTGGGGAATTGGCCGCCCGGTCCCGCCACCACAACGCGGTGGTTCTCAGCGTCGGCGCGGCGCCGGCCGATGAGCTGAGGCTGGCGCTCGAGGTGGTGCAGGGCGTGGCCGAGGTCGAGATTCGGAGCGATGGCGCCACCGCGGCGAGCTGCGTGGTGATCCCCGAGGCGGGCCGGGCGATCGTTTCGGCGGTCAGTCGCACCCTCCACGACAAGGGCTGGGAAATCGACGAATTGCGGGTCGAGTCGGGCCGGCTCGAGGACGTCTTCCGCGACGTCACCAGGGTGCCAGGCAGTGGCGTCAATCCCGGCTGATCCAAGGGCCCTATCATCATGACCAAGACCGCCGCCATCTTTCGACGCGAGCTCGCCGCCTATTTCGCGACACCGGTGGCCTACGTGTTCATCGTCATCTTCTTGTTTCTGAACGGTATTTTCACGTTCTACCTGGGTGACCTTTACGGCCGCGGCCAGGCCGACCTGATCCCGTTCTTCAACTGGCATCCGTGGCTGTATCTGTTCCTGGTCCCGGCCTTGGCGATGCGGCTGTGGGCCGAAGAGCGGCGGTCGGGGACGATCGAACTGGTGATGACCCTTCCGGTTGCGGTTTGGCATGTGGTGGTCGGGAAATATTTGGCGGCCTGGTGCTTCACCGGCATCGCGTTGGCGCTGACCACGCCGGTCTGGATCACGGTCAACTATTTGGGCGATCCCGACAACGGCGTGATCATCGCTAGCTATCTGGGCAGTCTGCTGATGGCGGGCGCGTTCTTGGCCATCGGCGCCTGCATCTCGGCGCTGACCAAGAACCAGGTGATCGCGTTCGTGGTCGCGGTCGTGGTCTCGTTCCTGTTTTCGGTCAGCGGCCTGCCGATGGTGCTTGATTTCTTCAGCGGCTGGGCACCCCAGGCGATCATCGACGCGGTCAGCGCGTTCAGCTTCCTCAGCAATTTCCAGAACATGGCCAAGGGCGTCATCGACATGCGCAATATCGTCTATTTCGCGTCGCTGATCCTGTTCTGGCTGTTCGCCAACGTGTTGGCGATCGAACTGCGCGACGGCGCCTGAGGAGCATGGGGACGATGATCAAGGATCGAAGGTTTCTCGCGGTGATCGGGATCGCGCTGGGCGTGGTCCTGCTGGTGGCGCTGAACGTGCTCAGCAACGCGGTGCTGCGCAACGCCCGTATCGATCTGACCGAGGACCGGCTGTTCACCTTGTCGGACGGCTCCCGCAACCTGCTCGGCGGGCTCGAGGAACCAATCACCCTCCGATTCTTCTTCACCCGGGATTTGGCCAACAATTTCACCGCGATTCGCGATTACGGCGAGCGGGTACGCGAACTGCTGGAGGAGTATGCCGCCGCCGCCAACGGCATGATTACCCTCGAGGCGGTCGATCCCGAGCCGTTCTCGGACGCCGAGGACGATGCCGTCGGCTATGGCCTGCAGGGGATTCCGGTCAGCGCCTCGGGCGACCGGATTTATTTCGGCCTGGTCGGTACCAACACCACCGACGATGAATCGGTGGTGCCCTATTTCCAGCAAGAGCGCGAGCAATTCCTGGAATACGATCTGACCCGGGCGATTTACGACCTGTCCAACCCGAAAAAACCGGTGGTCGGGCTGATCACCACCTTGCCGGTCAACGGCGGCATGGGCAATCAGGCCGCGGGGCAGGGAGGCTTCACGCCGCCCTGGACCGTGATCCAGCAGATCACGCAAATGTTCGAGCTGCGCGAACTGGGCGCGGGCGAGGGCGGGATCGACGCCGATGTCGACGTGTTGCTGGTGATCCATCCACGCGATTTGGCCGAGGAGGCCCAGTACGCGATCGACCAGTTCGTGCTCGCCGGCGGCAAGGCGCTGATCTTCGTGGATCCGTTCTCCGAGGTCTCGGCGTCGAATCCGGACCCGCGCAATCCGATGGACACCCACAACTCGAACATGATCGAACTGTTCGAGGCCTGGGGGGTGGAACTGGCGCCGGGCATGGTGGTCGGTGACATGGTGGCGGCGCGTCGGGTCACCGTCGGCGGGCGCGGCCAGCAGCAGGTGGTTCCCTATATCGCCTGGCTGGATCTGCGCGCCGTGAATTTCAATTCGGACGAAATCGCGACCAGCCAGTTGGAGCGGATTCACATGGGCAGTTCCGGCAATCTGCGCTTGCGCGAGGGGGCCGAGATCGAATTTACGCCGCTGATCTGGACCTCGCCCGAGGCCATGGAGTTCGAGCGTTATCGCATCCAGTTCCGGCCCGATCCGATCGCGCTGCTCGATAATTTCGTCGCCAAGGGCGAGCCGTTCACCTTGGCGGCGCGGTTGCGCGGCATGGTCAAGACGGCGTTTCCCGATGGCCCGCCCGGGGAATTGGCCGACGAAGTGGCCGAGGACGGCGGTGACGACGCCGGCACGAACGACGTGGCCGCCTATTTGAGCGAGTCGGCCGAGCCCATCAATGTCGTGCTGGTCGCCGATTCCGACATGCTGGCGGATTCGTCCTGGGTGCAGGTCCAGGACTTCCTGGGCAATCGGTTCGCGGTCCCGTTCGCCAACAACGGCGTGTTCGCGGCCAACACCCTCGACGTGCTGTCCGGCAGCGACGACATGATCGGGCTGCGCAGCCGCGGCACCGGCGAGCGCCGGTTCGCCGTGGTCGACGATTTGCAGCGCGACGCCGAGTCCCGGTTCCGCGAAACCGAACGGACGCTGGAGGCGCGCCTGGAGGAGACCGAGAAGAAACTGGCTGATTTGCGGACCTCGGAAGCGGGCGGCGCGCCGGTGCTGTCGCCCGAACAGCAGGTCGCGATCGACGAATTCCGCGCCGAGATGGTTACCGTGCGCAAGCAGCTTCGCGACGTGCGCCACGAACTCAGGAAGGATATCGAGGGTCTCGGCACATGGCTCAAGATCCTGAACATCGGTGTGGTGCCGATCCTGGTCGGGTTGGTCGCGGTGGCGGTGTCCCTGGTTCGCCGCCGCCAGCGCCGGCGCGCGGTCGGACTGAGCTGACCGCCAATGGCGCGCATCCACCCGGGTCAATGATCAAACGGCGAAAACGATGAAACCAAAGACTTTGATCGGGCTTGCCGCGATTACCGTCGTGGTGACGGTCGCCGCGGTGGTGGCCGTGCAGCAACGCGAATCCGCGATTCGACCACAAGCCGGCGGCGGTCCCCTGTTCGTCGATCTCGGCGACAAGATCAACGCGGTCGCCAAAATCGCGATCACCACCGCCGATGGCGGCTTCACCATTGCCCGCGACGGCGACACCTGGGGGGTGGTCGAAAAATCCGGCTATCCGGCCCTGTTCGACAAGGTCAAGGCGACCATCCTGGGTCTGGCGGAAATGCGCGGCCTGGCGACCAAGACCGATGACGCGGCCCGCTACGCCGAGATCGGCCTCGCCGATCCGGGCGCCGAGGAGGGGGCGGCCCGCCGCCTGGCGCTGCTTGACGATGGCGGCGCCGAATTGGCCGCGATCCTGCTCGGCGACAGTGGCCGGGGCGGCGGCAACCGGATTTACGTCCGCCGGCCC
>CAJWQN010000152.1 GCA_913045505.1 uncultured Rhodospirillaceae bacterium
CCTTCGTCGCCCTGATGCAGGACGACATGAAGAAGCTGATCGCCTATTCCTCGGTCGCCCATATGGGGTTCGTCACCATCGGCATTTTCACCCTGACGACCCAGGGCGTCGAGGGAGGAATGATGGTGATGCTCAGCCACGGCATCGTCTCCTCGGCCCTGTTTCTGTGCGTCGGCGTGGTCTATGACCGCATCCACTCGCGCCTGATCGCGAGCTACGGCGGCTTGGTCCATCGCATGCCCTATTACGCGCTGGTCCTGATGATATTCACCTTGGCCGCGGTCGGACTACCGGGAACCTCGGGTTTCGTCGGCGAATTTCTGGTGTTGCTGGGCATTTTCCAGGTCGACACCTGGGTCGCGGCGATCGCCGCGCTCGGCGTCATTCTCGGTGCCGCCTATATGTTGTGGCTCTATCGGCGGGTCATTTTCGGCAATCTGACCAAGGACGAACTCAAGACCATCCTCGACCTGAATCCGCGCGAGATCGCGGTATTCGCGCCTCTGGTCGCGGCCGTATTCTGGATGGGCATTTACCCGAACGCGTTTCTGGAGGTCATGCATGCCTCGGTCGCCAACCTGATTGTCCAGAGCCAGCCGACCGCGGCGGCCGTGGCGACCCTGGCCGGGCAATAGGGTTCCGATCATGATCGCATTCCCCAGTCTCGCTCCTGTATTGCCCGAGTTGCTGGTGCTGGGCGCGGCGCTGGTGATGTTGATGTACGGGGTTTTTCGGGGTGCCGCCGGCGAGCGGGCGGTGACATGGTTGGCCGGGATCGCCATGGCGGCGGCGCTGGTGGCGGTGATCGCGGCGCCGGGAGACAGCCGGGCGACATTCGAAGGCCTGTTCGTATCGGATGCCTTCAGCCGGTTCATGAAGGCGCTGGTCCTGATCGGCGCCATCCTGACCCTGATCATGGCCCAGGGATTCCGCGAGCGCGAGCGGATGATGCATTTCGAGTATCCGGTGCTGATCACTTTCGCCACTCTCGGCATGTTGATGATGGTCTCCGCCGATGACCTGATGGCACTTTATCTGGGGCTGGAGCTGCAAAGCTTGCCGCTCTATGTGATCGCCGCCTTCAAGCGCGACCAGGAGCGCTCGACCGAAGCCGGGCTCAAATATTTCATTCTCGGCGCCCTGTCGTCCGGATTGCTGCTCTATGGCTGCTCCTTGATCTATGGCTTTACCGGGACCACCGGCTTTGCCGGCATCGCCGAGCGACTGGCCGCCGATGGGGCCGGGATCGGAGTGATCGTGGGCATGGTGTTCTTGAGCGCGGGACTTGCGTTCAAGGTCTCGGCGGTGCCGTTCCACATGTGGACCCCAGACGTCTATGAAGGCGCGCCGACCCCGGTGGCGGCGTTTTTCGCCGCCGCGCCCAAGATCGCGGCGGTCGCCCTGTTCCTTCGGGTTCTGGTCGACCCGTTCGGCGACATGGTCGATCAGTGGCGTCAGGTGATCGTGTTCATCGCCATCGCTTCGATGGTGCTGGGCGCTTTCGCCGCCATCTACCAGACCAATATCAAGCGGCTGATGGCCTACTCCTCGATCGGCAATATCGGCTATGCGCTGGTTGGCCTAGCCGCCGGCACCGAGCAGGGCGTTCAGGGCGTCATCATCTACATGACCATCTATCTGGCGATGACGGCTGGCGCCTTCGCCTGCATTCTGGCCATGCGCCATCGTGGCCAGATGGTCGAAGGCATCTCCGATTTGGCGGGCTTGGCTCGGACCCATCCGCCGCTGGCGCTGGCGTTCGGCATACTGATGTTCTCGCTCGCCGGGATTCCGCCGCTCGCCGGCTTTTTCGGCAAGCTTTACGTGTTCCTCGCGGCCGTCGAGGCGGGCCTGTACACCCTGGCGGTGATCGGTCTGCTGACCAGCGTGGTTGGCGCCTTTTATTACGTTCGGATCGTCAAGCTGATGTATTTCGACGAACCGGGCGAGCCGTTCGATCATCCCATCGGCGGCGAATTGACCTTGGTGGTGGTCGTGACCAGCCTGTTCGTGCTGCTGTTCTTCGTCTATCCGATGCCGGTCGTGGCGGGCGCCGCGGGCGCCGCGGCGGCCCTGTTTCCGTGAGCGACGGCCCGCGCCTGCCACCCTGGTACCGGTTGATCACCCTGGAGAAGGTTGATAGCACCAACGCCGAGGCCCGCCGGCGAGCGGAGGCCGGCGCCGCCGAGGGCACGCTGATACGCGCCGTGCGCCAGACCGCGGGCCGGGGCCGGCGTGGCCGGCGCTGGGCATCGCCTCCGGGAAATTTGTATCTGTCGCTGATTTTGAGGCCCGAGCTCCCGCTATGCGAGGCGGCGCTGATGACGTTTCTGGCTGCCTTGGCCTTGGGCGACGCCTTGGCCGAGTCGGTGCCGCCGATGACGGATATCTCACTCAAATGGCCCAACGACGTGCTGGTCAACCTGCGCAAGGTCGCCGGGATTCTGCTCGAATCCTCGCTCAGAGCCGATGGCCGGCTCGATTGGCTGGTGATCGGCGTCGGGGTCAATGTCGCCCATTTCCCGGAGGATGCGGACTATCCGGCGACCAGCCTGCATTTCGAAGGCGCCGAGGCCGTCACCGTCGATCAGGTTATGGCGGCCTTTGCCAGGCATTTCCTCCGGTGGTCCGACGATTGGCGCCACCGCGGCTTCGCACCGGCGCGCGAAGCCTGGTTGGCGCGCGCAACCGGTGTCGGGGGCGAGGTGCGGGTCCGCCTCGGCTCGGAGAGCTTTACCGGGCGGTTCCTCGATCTGGACCCGAGCGGTGCCCTGCTGGTCGAACTCGAAGGCGGCGCCCGGCGCCAGGTGACCGCGGGCGACGTGTTTCCGGTGTCCTAGCCGATGGGCCGGAACCTGTTGCTCACCGTCGATGCCGGTAACACCAATGTGGTGTTCGCCGTGTTCGATGGCGAACGCTTGACCAACCGCTGGCGAATCTCGACCGAGGTCAAGCGCACGGCGGACGAATATGCGGTCTGGCTCACCCAGCTCATGGCGCTCGACCATATCGGGCCCGATGACATCGGTGACGCCGTGATCGCCACGGTGGTGCCGCAAGCGTTGCATGCGATCGCGGGTTTGTGCCGCTCCTATTTCGATTGCGATCCGCTGGTGATCGACAATGGCGGCGCGGTCGGCATCGCGATCAACATTGCCCATCCGCGCGAGGTCGGCGCCGATCGACTGGTCAACGCCGTGGCCGCCCATCGCCGGTTTCCCGGCTGGCTGATCGTGATTGACTTCGGCACCGCGACCACTCTGGACGTGATCAGCGCCGAGGGCAGCTACGAGGGCGGGATCATAGCGCCCGGGGTCAATCTGTCCCTCGACGCCCTCGACCGGGCCGCCGCCAAGCTGCCGCGCATTGCCGTCGAGCGGCCGGAGCGGGTGATCGGCACCGGAACGGTCAGCGCCATGCAGTCCGGCGTCTACTGGGGCTATGTCGGCTTGATCGAAGGTCTGGTGGCGCGCATCAAGCATGAGATCGGCCAGCCGATGACCACGGTGGCGACCGGCGGCCTGGCGGCGTTGTTCAAGGATGCGATCGATTCGATCGATGCGGTGGCGGCCGACCTCACCCTGCACGGCCTCCGCCACGTCCATGACCACAACCGCGGGCCGACCGGCCCATGAGCGGCAACGGGGAGTTGGTGTTCCTGCCCCTCGGCGGCGCCGGCGAAATCGGCATGAACCTCAACCTCTACGGCCTCGACGGCAAGTGGCTGATGGTCGATCTCGGTGTCACCTTCGGCGAGGACAATCTGCCGGGGGTCGATGTCGTGATGCCGGACCCGAGTTTTATCGAGGAACGGCGCTCCGACTTGCTGGCCCTGGTGCTCACCCATGCCCATGAGGATCACTTGGGCGCGGTGCAATATCTGTGGCCGCGGTTGGGTTGTCCGGTCTATGCGACCAAGTTTACCGCGGAATTGCTGCGGGCGAAGCTCGTCGAGGCGCCGTTTCGCGATGCCGTCGAAATTCGTGAAATTCCGCAAGGCGGCGAATTCGCCGTCGGCCCGTTTCAGCTGCGCATGATCTCGATGACCCATTCGATACCGGAATCGAACGCGATCGCGATTCGCACCCGGTTGGGCTCGGTTCTGCACACCGGCGATTTCAAGATCGACCCGGAACCGCTGCTCGGTCGGCTCACGGATGAATCCGTGCTGCGGGATCTTGGCGAAAGCGGCGTGCTGGCCATGGTCTGTGACTCGACCAACGTTTTCCGCCCCGGCGAATCGGGTTCGGAAGGTGCGTTGCGCGTCAGCCTCGATGATTTCTTGGACGGGCGCACCGGTCAGATCGCGGTGACCACCTTCGCCTCCAACGTGGCCCGCCTGGAAACCTTCGCCTTGCTCGCCGCCAAGCATGGCCGCCATGCCGTACTGGTCGGGCGCAGCCTGTGGCGGGTCGCCGGCGCGGCCTTGGCCGCAGGGTACCTCCAAGATCTGCCACCGTTCCTGAACGACAAGGACGGTGCCCATCTGCCGCCGGACAAGGTGCTGTTCATTTGCACCGGATGTCAGGGCGAGCCCCGTGGCGCGATGACCCGCATCGCCAACGGCGATCATCCCCATGTCTCGTTGGGCGCGGGCGATTTGGTGGTGTTCTCGTCGAAAATGATTCCCGGTAACGAGCGCGCAATTCACCGCCTATACAACAAGCTGGCCGGGCGCCAAATCGAGGTGATCACCGAGAAGGACCATTTCGTCCATGTCTCGGGTCATCCCTGTCGCGACGAGTTGGCACGCATGTATCGGTGGGTGCGCCCGCAAGTCGCGGTTCCGGTCCATGGTGAACGCCGGCACATGGCCGAACATGCCGCGTTCGCGCAGTCCCTGCAGGTGCCCCAGTCAATCGAGGTCGCCAACGGCACCATGCTGCGACTGGCCCCGGGCCCGGTCGAGATCGTCGATCACGTCGCCAACGGCCGCCTGGCCCTGGACGGTCGTAAGCTGATCGCGATTGACAGCGAGGTCCTGCGCGCCCGCCGGCGGCTGATGTTCCAAGGCGTTGTAACGGTATTCTTGGTTCTTGATTCGAGCGGCCGCCTGGCCACCGCGCCCCGGCTCAACGCCCAGGGCGTGTTCGAGCCCGAGGCCGAATCCGATCCGACGGCGGAGATCGTGGCCAAGGTCTCGGCGGCGATCGATTCCCTGCCCAAACGGCTGCGCGAGGACGACAATGCGATCAGCGAGGCGGCACGCCTGGTCGTCAGGCGCGGGATCAAGCGGAGCCATGACAAGCGTCCGCAGATATCGGTCGAAGTGGTGCGTCTTGACATGCGATCTTGATGCGGGAGCTAAGGGGGGGAAGATGATCGGTCGTTTGAACCACGTCGCCATAGTCGTGCCGAATTTGGCCGCGGCGCGGTTGATGTATCACGAGGTTCTGGGGGCCGAAGTGTCGGAAATCGTTGCTCTGCCGGCACACGGCGTCTCGATCGTGTTCGTCGACCTGCCCAACGCCCGGATCGAGCTGCTTCATCCGCTGGGCGAGGACTCGCCGGTGGCTGCCTTCCTGGAGCGCAACGCGGCCGGCGGCATGCACCATGTTTGTTACGAGGTCGCCGATATCGCCGCCGCCCGCGACAATCTGGTTGCCCAGGGCTTGCGGATCCTCGGCGACGGCGAACCGCACTTGGGCGCCCATGACAAGCCGGTGTTGTTCCTGCACCCGAAGGACCTTCATGGCACGTTGGTCGAGATCGAGCAGGCGTAAGATCGGCGAGGCTGGCCCATGAACGTCGTCGAAATCGTCGTCGTTTTCGTGATCGTTTGGTGGCTGGCGTTTTTCGTCACCCTGCCGTTCGGCATTCATCGGGTCGAGAATCCAGAGTTGGGAACGGAACCCGGCGCGCCCGAGCGGCCGCGCCTGTGGCTCAAGGCCGGCGTGACCACCGTCGCCGCTGGCGGGATCACGGCCGTCGCTTATGCGCTCGCCGAAGCCGGCCTGTTTTCGCTGCGCGCGATTGTTGCACCGTAGCAGGAGCAGGGCAAAAAAAAGCAAGACCCTGTAAGGCCTTGCTCCGGAACATCTGGTCCGGTCTACCCAGTTTCGCGACAAAGAGGCAATCCACGGGGTTTTTGAACCCTCTGTCGCCCCTCCTCCCAGACCTTGCGTCGCATCCAGGTAGGGTATCTGTGTACGATTCGACGTACTCCAGTCAGTATAGTCATTTGAACGGAACTGTCATCAGTTAAGTGATATTCTCACAAAAAAATATTAGCGATTGGGCTCGAAACGTTGCCCGGCGCGGTTATCGGATCGTTAAGGAGAGCGCGATAAGGTCGACGGTGATGGACGAATTTTTTGCTCTGGCGGTGGTTCTGTGCGCGGTCGTGATCTGCGCCGGGTCTCGGCCGGGCAGCGCCCAGGACATCGCCGTCGATCCGGATGGCATGGTGGTGGTGACCGGCGACGTTTGCGACGTGCTCAGCATTCACCAACCGGATCCGTCGGTCGAATACCGTCCAGGGGTGGACGTGGACGGCGGTGCGGTGGTGCCCGCCGACTTGGCCCAATCCGGATCGACCGGATCTCTCCAGCTCGATGACGACGATGTCTCGCTCGACCTCCGGATTCCGCTGGCCCAATTCTATGATATCCCACCCGACCTGCAGCCGGTGGTCGGGGATGCACTGGTCGATCTGGGGGCGGTGACCCTGCGCGGAGGCGTGCCGTTCCTCGGCGAGAGAGCGCTGACCGGTACCCAGCAACACGCCTTGGCGGCGGCTTGCGCCGAGCTTCAGGGGGCCGCGTCGCGCTAAGCGTTGCCATCGCCGGGCGCTTTTCCTACAGTCTGCCTCCTCGAGCGTCCAGAGACCGCTCCGACGGGAGCTTTCATGCGTCTTTCCAATTATTTCCTGCCGACGCTCAAAGAGGATCCGAGCGAAGCGCAAGTCGTGTCCCATCGCCTGATGCTGCGCGCCGGCATGGTCCGCCAGTCCAGCGCCGGCATTTATTCGTGGCTGCCGCTCGGCTACCGGACCCTGCGCCGGGTCGAGCAGATCGTGCGCGAGGAAATGGACGCCGCGGGCTGTCAGGAACTGCTGATGCCGGCGATCCAGCCGGCCGAATTGTGGCGGGAGAGCGGTCGCTACGAGGTT
>CAJWQN010000153.1 GCA_913045505.1 uncultured Rhodospirillaceae bacterium
GATCCTGTTCATCCAGAAGCGCCCGACGGGCCTGTTCGCGCTCAAGGGCCGGGCCGTGGAGACCTGAATGGGCGCGGCGATTGGCCGGCATTGGCCACGGTTCGGTCTCGATCGGGCCGGGCAGATTTTTCTGGCGCTGGTGGTTGGCGCCGCGGTGCTGGTGCCGATCCTCAACTTGATGGTGGCCGAGACTTCGGCGCTGTACATGCCGACCTATCTGGTCAGTTTGCTCGGCAAGTATTTATGCTATGGGCTGCTGGCGGTCAGCGTCGATCTGATCTGGGGGTATTGCGGCATCCTGAGCCTGGGCCATGGCGCGTTCTTCGCGCTCGGTGGCTATGCGATGGGCATGCATCTGATGCGCCAGATCGGTGATCGCGGCGTCTACGGCCACGCCATCCTGCCTGATTTCATGGTGTTCCTGAATTGGCAGGAACTGCCCTGGTACTGGATGGGCTTCGACAACTTCGCCTTCGCCATGATCATGGTCGTGCTCGTGCCCGGAGCATTGGCGTTCCTGTTCGGCTGGTTCGCGTTTCGCTCGCGGGTCACGGGCGTTTATCTCTCGATCATTACCCAGGCGATGACGTTTGCCCTGATGCTCGCCTTCTTCCGGAATGACACCGGCTTCGGCGGCAACAACGGGTTGACCGACTTCAAGGATATCCTGGGGTTCAATTTGCAGGCCGACACCACAAGGGTGGCGCTGTTTGTGGCCAGCGCCCTGGCGCTCGCGCTCGGTTTCCTTCTGTGCCGGGTGATCGTTGCTTCCAAGCTCGGCCGGGTCCTGGTGGCGATCCGGGATGCCGAAAGCCGGGTCCGCTTCCTGGGCTACCGGGTCGAGCGCTACAAGCTGTTCGTGTTCTGCGTATCGGCGATGCTGGCCGGTGTCGCCGGCGCCCTCTATGTGCCGCAGGTGGGTATCATCAATCCGAGCGAATTCGCGCCGCCGGTGTCGATCGAAATCGTGATCTGGGTTGCCATCGGCGGCCGTGGATCGCTTTACGGCGCGGCGCTGGGCGGAATCTTGGTCAATTTCGCCAAATCCTACTTCACCGGCGCGCTGCCGGAGGCTTGGCTGTATATCCTGGGCGCGATGTTCATTGCCACCACTCTGTTCCTGCCCAAGGGTCTGGTGGGAACGGTGCCGATATGGGGTGGGGCGCGGGGCCGGCGCCAAGCGGCAACCGACCATGGCTGAGACGGCGCCCCGATTGCCCCTCGATGAGCCGGTCCCGGCGGAGGCCGCGGACACGGTGCTTTATCTCGATGGGGTGAGCGTCAGCTTCGACGGCTTCAAGGCCCTCAATGCGCTGAGCCTGTTGGTGCTGGCCGGCGAGATGAGCGCGGTGATCGGCCCCAACGGCGCCGGCAAGACCACGATGATGGACGTGATCAGCGGCAAGACCCGGCCCGACCGGGGCCGGGCGCTGTTCAAGGGCGATATCGACCTGACCAAGCTCGATGAGGCGGCGATCGCGGAACTCGGCATCGGGCGCAAGTTCCAGAAGCCGACCGTGTTCGAGCACCAGAGCGTGTTCGAAAATCTGGAGCTGGCGCTCAAGGCCGATCGGGGCGTGCTCGCCGCGCTCAGATTCCGCTTGTCGGCGGCCCAGCGAGCGCGGATCGACGCGGTGCTCGAGACCGTTGCCCTTGGCGATGCGCGCCGCCGCCCGGCCGGGGCGCTGTCCCATGGCCAAAAACAATGGCTGGAAATCGGCATGCTGCTGATGCAGGACCCGGAGCTGCTTCTGGTCGATGAGCCGGTGGCCGGGATGACCGACGCCGAGACCGAACAGACCGCGGTGCTGCTCCGCGAAATCGCCGAGACTCATTCGGTGCTGGTGGTCGAACACGACATGGAGTTCGTGCGCGCCCTCGACACCAAGGTGACGGTCCTCCACGAGGGCGCGGTGCTGGCCCATGGCGGCATGGACGTGGTCCAGAACGATCCGCGCGTGATTGAAGTCTATTTGGGGCGCTAGCGGTGCTCGAAGTCGCCAAGGCAGATCTGTTCTATGGTGCCAGCCAGGCACTGCGCGGAGTCGACCTGAATGCGGCCAAGGGCCAGGTCACCTGCGTGCTGGGCCGCAACGGGGTCGGCAAGACCAGCCTGCTCAGGGCCATCGTCGGACAGCAGCCCATGGCCAAGGGGCGCTTGATCTGGGAAGACGAGGACATCACCGGTCTCGCCGTCCACCAACGCGCCCGGCGCGCCATCGCCTATGTGCCTCAGGGCCGGGAAATCTTCCCCCTGCTCAGCGTCGAGGAGAACCTGCGCACCGGATTCGCCGCGCTGCCCCGCTCACTCCGCCATGTCCCGGATCAGGTGTTCACTCTGTTCCCGGTGCTCCGGGACATGCTCGGGCGGCGCGGCGGCGATTTGTCCGGCGGCCAGCAGCAGCAGCTCGCCATCGCCCGCGCCCTGGTCATGCGCCCGCGCCTGCTGCTGCTCGACGAGCCGACGGAAGGAATTCAACCCTCGATCATCAAGGAGATCGAGCGGGTGATCGCCCTGCTGCGCGACACCGGCGACATGGCCATCGTCCTGGTCGAGCAGTATTTCGAGTTCGCCCGCGACTTGGCCGACAGCTACGTGGTCATGGACCGGGGCGCGATCGTGCTCGAGGGCACCCGCGCCGACATGGTCGAGTCCGATGTCCGCCGCTATCTGACCGTCTAGTCCCGCCGCGCATCTGCCATGCCATAAAGGGTCTTGCCGGGCCGCTTCGGGCCGGCCTAATGGTGGGTCCGGCGTTTGCCCGCCGCCGATCCCAACCATGGCCCGCTCACGTGACCTCCCAATCGCCATCGATCGCCCCCTCGAGCAGCGCCACCATGCGCGGCATCCTCCTGATGATCGGGGCCACGATCTGCTTTTCGGTCATGCATGCGTTGATCCGCTATCTCTCGGGCGAGCTGCATCCGTTCGAGATCGCGTTCTTCCGCAACCTGTTCGGTGGCCTGGTGCTGCTGCCCTGGTTCGTCCGCCATGGCTTGGCGCCGCTCAAGACCGAGCGGTTCGGGCTCCACGGTCTGCGCGCCGGGATCAACGTGTTCGCCATGCTGACCTTCTTCTACGCGCTCAGCATCACGCCCCTGGCCGAGGTCGCGGCGCTCAGCTTCACCGGGCCGATCTTCGCCACCATCCTGGCGATCGTGTTTCTGGGCGAGGTCGTCAGGATGCGCCGCTGGGTGGCGATCCTGCTCGGCTTCGCCGGAACCCTGGTGGTAATCCGCCCGGGCTTCGAATCGGTCGGGCCGGGGGCGCTGATGGTGGTCGCGTCGGCGGCGATCTGGTCCTGTGCCTTGATCGTGATCAAGGTTCTGCTGCGCACCGAATCGAGCGTCACGGTCACCGCCTATACGGTGGTGCTGCTCGCGCCCCTGTCGCTGATCGCGGCGGTGTTCGTCTGGCAATGGCCGAGTCTTGGGCAGGTGCTCTATCTGTGCGCGATCGGAGTCATCGGCACCATCGGCCAACTGCTGATGACCGAGGCGCTCAAGGGCGCCGACACCAACGTGGTGATGCCGGTCGACTTCCTCAAGATGATCTGGGCGGTGACCCTGGGCTGGTTCTTCTTCGCCGAGGCGCCGGGCCTGTTCACCTGGATCGGCGCCGCCATGATCTTCGCCAGCACCAGCTATATCGCCTACCGCGAAAACAAGCTCCGCAAATCGGCGGCGGCGCCACCGGGCGCGTCCGGTCCAGGTCCGGATTCGGCCGCCGGCCATGACACCCATTCGCGATCGGAATCCGTTTGATCCTGGCTCCGGGTCGGTGCAGGATTTGGACTGAACCCTGATCGAGGCGCGCAACCCAAGAGGGCCGGCCATGACACCTGACGAAGTTCTCTCCCACCCGCCACGGATTTTGAGCCAGGCCCAGCGGAAGGCCTATTTCGCCGACGGTTACGTTTCGGTGGAGAAGCTGATATCGGACGACTGGCTGGAGCGGCTTCGCGCCGTGACCGCCGATTTCGTCGCCCGGAGCCGCGCCGAGACCGAGCCCGGCGATGTCTTCGACATCGCCGCCGGCAACGGTGCCGAGCGCCCCAAGCTGCGCCGGCTCAAGGAGCCGGACGCCCGCCACCCCGTCTATTGGGACTTCGCCAACGACGTGATCGCCGATGTCGCCGCCGACCTGGTCGGACCGGACGTGACCTTCCACCACTCCAAGCTCAATTTCAAATGGCACGACGGCGGCGACCAAGTGAACTGGCACCAGGATATCCAGTTCTATCCCCATACCAACTACAGCCCGTTGGCGATCGGCACCTATCTCGAGGACGCGACCGAGGCCCATGGCCCGCTCGCGGTGCTTCCCGGCAGCCAGGACGGGGTGCTCTACGACCAGTACGATGCCGAGGGCCGGTGGATCGGCGGTCTCAATCCCGAGGACACCGCCGGGCTCGATCTGTCCCGGGTCAAGCTGCTCACCGGCCCGGCGGGCTCGATCACGGTCCACAACTGCCGCACCGTCCACGGCTCGCCGCCGAGTGCCGTCGCCGACGGCCGGCCGCTGCTGCTCAACGCCTATGCCGCCGCCGATGCCTTTCCCTACACCCCCAATCCGGCCCGGGCTGGTCACTACCGAGCCGTGGTCCGCGGTCGGCCCGCCCGCTGGGCCTGCCACGACCCGCGCCCGTGCCTGATTCCCCCCGACTGGTCGGCCGGCTACAGCTCGATCTTCGCCGCCCAAGCCAGCGCCGCCGCCGCCGGTTAGTATTACGGGGACAGAGAATTACGGGGACAGTATATTTAATTGTAATTAGTAATACGGGGACAGTATATTTAATTGTAATTAGTAACGCGTTTATAAACTTGACACCCGTAACCACAATCCTTATATTTAGGGGTATGGAGGTTACGAACATGAACAAAGCCCCGACAGTCCAAGATTTTTTCAAGGCGTTTCCCGATGATGATGCCTGCCTGGACTACCTCATGAAGCTGCGCCACGGCGAAACCCTTGAGTGCCCGAAGTGCGAGAAGCACGGGAAATTTCATCGTATTCGCCGCCATCCCGCCTATGAGTGCGCATGGTGCGGATACGAGATTTACCCGATGGTCGGAACCATGTTCCACCGCTCGCATGTCCCGTTGCAGAAATGGTTTTATGCCATGTACCTGTTCACGACCACGCGGCACGGCGTTCCTGCGAAAGAAATCCAGCGTCAGATTGGCGTCTCGTATCCCACCGCCTTCCGCATGGCGCACAAGATCAGGGAATACATGGGCACGGTCGATGGCGAGCCTCCACTGACCGGCCATGTTGAGGTTGACGAGACCTATGTCGGGGGCAAACGGCCCGGCAAACGCGGCCGTGGCGCGGCCGGTAAATCCGTTGTGTTTGGCATCCTTGAACGAGCCGGCGGCGAAGTTTTCACTAAAGTCGTCCCGGACGCCTCTCGCAAGTCGCTTGTCCCCGAAATCACCCGCCAGGTGCCCAAGGGAACGCGCATTAGTTCGGACGAATGGGCGCCGTACCGCGTTCTTTCGGCTCTCGGATATGAGCACAGCGTGGTTGACCACGGAGCGAAGCAATGGGCGCAAGGCGACACCCACGTCAACACGCTGGAAGCCTTTTGGTCCATGCTCAAGCGGTCGATCCGTGGGACGCATATTCATGTCAGTCGCCAACACCTTCCGAAGTATCTTGGGGAATTTGAGTTCCGCTATAACCTTCGGAAGCGGCCGGAACAGATGTTTTCTCGCTTGTTGGCAAACCTCTAGCCGCCGCCTCCAATAATGGCCAGAAACGCTCGTCAGCCTGAGACGGGTGTTCCTTGGCGAAGCGAGTCAGCTTACCCATATTGCGAGCCTCTTCGAGGCTGAGATATCTCCCACGCGCCATCGTTGCTTAACCCCAAATCTGTTTCACCCGCCTCATATCAATCTGTAGCCCGCGATAATGCGGACCATGTTCAGCAAATTCATTAAGTGCCCTCGTTTCTGGCACAAGATCATCGGCGCCGCCACCTAAAGTCACCGTAAGTTCAATCGTGTATTTTTGCCAATACTCTGGCGGTACCTCGCTTCTGATACTGTCAAAACGCGGACCCGCACCATGCTTAGATATTTCTTGGTATCCTCTAATTTTAAGCTCGTCAGATATTGCTGCTTGCCGAATCAAGTCTGACACCCCATCGGGGTCTGACCAGCTTCCTCTCCCGGCCTCTTCGATTATCCACGTAAACGCAACACGTAAAGGCTCCCAATCCGGCGGTAAGGCCAGTGAGCCTCGTGCTCCCTGGTCTAATTGGTTCTGTTTATGTTGAAGTCGCCTATCATGACCATGCTGTACGGCAAGCCGTGCAGTCCCATATTGTCCTAACGCGAAAAACGCGAAGGCTGCAAAAATAACCCAATACCATTCAACTTCCGCCAGCACGGCTAACATTGAGGCGCCGCCGCCAAAGATGAGGCCCACAACAATCGGCCCCCACCCCAGTTCCGCAAAAACGCTGCGCGTGATCGACTGGACGATGCCAGTAAATACACCCCAGCGAATTTTTTCGGACAGCTTCCGAAAAATCGACTTAGCTATGCCACCGATCTTGACTCCGCACCGCTACGGGTGTCAAGTTTATAAACGCGATATTTAATTGCAACCGCATTCAAGCGGTCTTGCATTATGTTGGCGACGACGGCCTTCACCGGCACTGGATTCTCCGAAAATAAGTAAACTGTCCCTGTAACCCCATAACCTCCCTCTCAATTAAGTAAACTGTCCCCGTAACCTCCCCCTAATAATTAAGTATACTGTCCCCGTAACCCCCTAATAATTAAGTATACTGTCCCCGGAACCCTGTCCCCGGAACCTCCTGTCCCCGTAACAACGGCCCCCGTAACCTTGTCTTCGCAAGCGTTGCCGGTACGGCAATCTTTCCGTGGCCGGGCGCCAGGACTTTCTCGGCCGGATCAGGCTTTGCCGATCAGCTCCGCGGCCATGACGCGGAGTTTGGCGCGCTGGATCTTGGTCCCGTTGGGGCCGGTGGTGGTGGGAAAGGACGGGACCGGGAAAATCCGGGCCGGGACCTTGAAC
>CAJWQN010000154.1 GCA_913045505.1 uncultured Rhodospirillaceae bacterium
CCGTGATCGCCAGAGTCCCATCTTCCGTGATTGGCAAGCCGCTGCCGGCAAGCCAGGGCGCGGTCCCCGTCAGGCGCACATGGGCGCCGGCGAGCAGGGCGGCGGTGAACGGCTTGACCTGGTCCGGATCGGCCAGTCGCCAGCCCGGCGGCGGATCGTCGAGAGCGACGCCGAATCGGAGGTCGCCGGCGGTGGTGATCGCCGGCGCGGTCTCCAGCGCATGCCCGAGCCGCCGGGCCAGATCGTTGGCGCCGTGATGGCCGCCGAGCAGCGGCACCACCGCGCTCCCGTCCTCGGCGACGGCGATCACCGGCGGCTCGGCTCGCTTGTCGCGAAGGAGCGGGGCCAGAGCGCGAATCAGAATGCCAGCCGCGCAAATTCCGATGATCGGAGTCCCGGCTTGAAACAAAGTTCGCAGATACTCCGTCCGCGCGGTGTCGGGACGGTGAAGCCGCGCTTCAGGCACCGCGGTGGTGCAACGCCGGGCGATCTCGAGGCCGCTCGGGCCGAGGACGACCACCGCCGGTGCCGTTGTCATCGCCAGGCCCGGCCGCGCTGGTGGACCAGGATCATCGAGAAATAGGGCACCGCGCCCGCGATCACCTGGTCGAGGGCGAGGATGCGCTGGTCGCTCATGGTCGCGTGCTCGACATATCGGGACTTGGCGGCCAACCCGGCCTCCGCGAGAACCGCCCGGACCTTCTCGAAATGGTGGCCGACCTTGATGATCGCGGCGGCCTCCGCGCTCATGATGCGCTCGCGGAGCAGCGCCACCGGCAACATGGCTGGGATCACGCTGAGCATGTCGTCGCGCGCCGCCAGCGGTGTGCCCAGGGCGGCGGCGCAGGCGGTCAGCGACGACACTCCCGGCACCACTTGGACCGGGAACTTTTCGATCATGCGCTCATAGAGATACATGAAAGAGCCGTAAAAGAACGGATCGCCCTCGCAGATCGCGGCCACGTCGCGGCCCGCCTCCAGATGCGGAGCAATTGCCTCGACGGCGCGGTCGTAGGCGTCGGCGGCCGGAAACCGCGAGCCCTGGATCGGAATCCGGATCGCGATCTCGGTCTGGGTGCCATCCAGATGCGAAGCGACGATGGCGCGGGCCAGGCTGTCGCCCCGGTCCGGCGCCGGATAGGCGATCACCGGCGCCGCCCGCAACAGGCGCAGGGCCTTGAGCGTGATCAGGTCCGGATCGCCCGGTCCAACGCCGAGCCCGAACAGGGTCCCCGTCATCGCTTGCGCGCGGCGAGCTGGGTCACCGGCGCCAACGCGCGCCAGCCGGTAAAACCGCCCATGGGCTCGGCCCGCGAGACCGCAATTCGGGTCAGCGCGCCACCATGCCGAGCGCGCCAGGCGATCAGGCCGGCTTCGCCCTCCACCGTGACCGCGTTGGCGACCAGCCGCCCGCCGGGCGCGAGCCGCGCCCAGCCGACATCGAGCACGGCCGGATCGGCGCCGCCGCCGCCGATGAACACCGCATCCGGCGCCTCCAGGTCGTCGCAGGCAACCGGCGCTTCACCGGTCACGACGACCAATCCGGGAACGCCGAGCGATTCGGCGTTGCGTTCGATCATGGCCGCCCGCGCCGGCTCAACCTCGATGGCAATGGCACGGGCGCCGGGCGCCGCCCGCATCCACTCGATACCGATCGAGCCGCAGCCGGCGCCCAGGTCCCACAGCAATTGCCCCGGCATCGGCGCCAGCGCCGCCAGGGTCGCGCTGCGGACCTCGCGCTTGGTGAGTTGGCCGTCGGACTCGTAGGCATCGTCGGCAAGCCCCGGCGCCGGGCTGCGCGGGTCCGCGTCCGCCGTTGCCACGCAATCGATGGCCAGGGTGTTGAAATCCGCGACCCGGCCGGCGTCCCAGGTCTCGGCGGTGGCTTCGATGACGCGCTCGCGCGCGCCACCCATGTGCTCGAACACCCAGATCGCGCTGGACCCGAAGCCGCGGGCGCGGAGCAGCGTCGCGATCCGAGCCGGGGTCTCGCCGTCATTGCTGAGGATCAGCACTCGGGCACCGGGATGGAGGACGCGGTTGACCACGGACGACGGCCGGCCGTGGAGGGTCAGGGTCCGGACCTCGGCGCGCGGCCAACCCAGGCGCGCGCAGGCCAGACTGAACGCCGATGGCGCCGGGATGATCGTCATCTCGGCGATCGGCACATGGCGCGCCAGGGTCACGCCGATCCCGAAGCACATCGGGTCGCCGGTGGCCAAGACGCAGACCGGCCGTCCCCGATGCTGCTGAATTTCCGCGACGAAGGATTCCGGTGGCCGGCGCCAGCGGATTCGCGGGCGCCCGTCATCCGCGACCATGGCCAGATGGCGATCGCCGCCACCCAGAATCTCGGCGCCATCGACCAGCGCGCGGGCTCTGGGCGCCAGACCGTCGAGCCCGTCCTCGCCGATGCCGACGATGCCGAGCCATTTGTCCATCACCCCTCCTTCCCGGCCAGAGCCCCGGCCGGAGCCCCGGCCAGAGCATTGACCGCCGCCGCCGCCAGCGCGCTGCCGCCCCGGCGGCCGCGCAGGGTGAGGTAGGGAACCCCGAGATTGGCGTCGATCAGCGCCTGCTTGGACTCGACCGCGCCGATGAAACCGACCGGAAACGCCAGGATCACGGCCGGCCTGGCCACCCCCTCACCCAGGCGTTCGATCAGGCGGAACAGCGCGGTCGGGGCATTGCCGATCGCGACCACGGCACCGCCGAGCGCGGGCGCCCGCAGATCGATCGCCGCCGCCGAGCGGGTGGTGCCCAACTGGGCCGCCCGCGCCGGCACCGCCTCATCGTCCAGCATGCATGAGACCGTGGTGTCGGCGCCGAGCCGACGGCGGCTCACCCCGGACGCCACCATCGCGCTGTCGGTCATGACCGCGCCGCCGGCGCCGAGCGCGGCCCGGCCGGCGGCGACCGGATCGCCGTCCCAGGCCAGATCGGCGACGATCTCGGGCATGCCGCAAGCGTGGACCAGGCGCACGGCGAGGGCGGCGATGTCCTCGGGCAGGCCGGCGAGATCAGCCTCCGCGCGCACCGCCGCGAACGAGCGGCGGTAGATTTCCTCCGGATCGCGCAGGTAATCCAGCCTCACGATTCGTCCAGCTCCTTCATGCTGCCCGGGCCCAGCGGGTGGTCGGCATGGGGATAGGGGTGATGGCCGTGGTCGTGGTCGTGGTCGTGGCCATGGTCGTGGTCGTGGGTGTGCTCTGGGCCGACACGCGTCCCGTCTTCGTCGGTGCCGATGCCCTCGAAGTGATGGTGATGGCTCTCCTGGACCAGGCCGACTTCGTCGGTGAAGCCGAGCGCGTGTTCGCGATATTTGCACAGCGCGCAGTTCATGGCGTTGCGTCCCGCCAATATCTCCTCGACCCGATCGGCGAAGGTGTCGAGCACCAGGGGATGATCGTTGAGGTAGGGCACCTTGACGAACGCGATCTCAGGGTGCCGGGCGGCGACGATATCGGTGTGGCGGTAAATCCGCTTGACCAGGATGCCGGTGAACAGAAAATAGGGAAACACGATGATCCGCCGATAACCGAGCTTGGCGGCGTGCTCGAGCGCCGGCGCGACCATCGGGAAGGTTACGCCGGAATAGGCGGTCTCGGCCCAGCCGAAGCCGAAGCCCTCCAGAAGCAGCCGGCACACCTTGGCCACGTCGGCGTTGGCGTCCGGGTCCGAGGTGCCGCGCCCGACCACCATCAGCAGCGTCTCCTCGGGCGCGATGGCCGGGCCCGCGGCGTCCACGGCGGCCTCGATTCTGGCGCCGGCGGCGCGGATCACCTTGAGGTCGATGGCCAGGTCCCGTCCGTAGCGAATATCGACACCGGGATGGCTGGCGGCATAGGTGCCGAGCACCGAGGGAATGTCGTTCTTAACATGGCCGGCGGCGAACAGCATGCCCGGCACGGCCAGGATATCGCGCACCCCCTGGGCGACCAGCTTATCGAGGCCGTCGCGAATGATCGGCCGCGCGAACTCCAGGAAGCCGCTTTCGACCGGATAGTGCGGCAGGCGCTCGGCGATGCCGCGGGCGACGGCCTCGAACTCGCGCACCGCCTCGCCGTCGCGGCTGCCGTGGCCGCAGACCATGACCCCGGTCTTGCTCATGCTATCGCCTCCCCCCTGTTGACCGCTAACGCAGCCGGTCGCATCCTCGCGCCATGAGCGCGCCGGCAGTTCTCCTGATCGCTCTGGCGATCGACGTGATCCTGGGCGATCCGCCCCGGCTCTATCGGCTGATGCCCCATCCCGTGGCCGCGATCGGCAAGCTGATTGCGGCACTGGAGAGACGTTGGAACGACCTCGACCGCGCCGATTCGAGCCGCGTCCGTCGCGGCATTGTGCTGGCTGTGCTGATGACCGGCCTGGCGCTCGGCTTCGGCTGGGCGGCCGCATTTGGCCTCGACCTGCTCGATTGGGGCTGGATTGTGGAGGCGGCTCTTGTGAGCAGCCTGATCGCGTTTCGCGGCCTTGACGATCATGTCCGCGCGGTCGCCGTCGGGCTCGACGCCGGACTCGATGCCGGTCGCGCGGCGGTCGGCCATGTGGTCGGCCGCGATCCCGACAGCCTGGACCGGGCCGGCGTCGCCCGCGCCGCGATCGAGTCGCTGGCCGAGAATTTCGCCGACGGCACGGTCGCGCCGGTGTTCTGGTTTCTGGTCCTGGGTCTGCCCGGCCTGTTCGCCTATAAGGCGATCAACACCATGGACAGCATGATCGGCCATACCAGCCCCCGTTACGCAGCCTTCGGCCGGGCCGCGGCCAGACTCGACGACGTCGTGAATTGGATCCCGGCGCGTCTCGCCGCGGTTCTGGTGACGATGGCCGCCCTGATCAATCCCGGTGCTCATGGCCGCGGCGCTTGGCGATGCGCGTTGCGCGACGCGCCCCGGCACCGTTCGCCCAACGCCGGCTGGCCGGAAGCGGCGCTGGCCGGCGCGCTCGGCCTGGCGATCGCGGGACCGCGCCGCTATGGCGGGCAAATGGTCGCCGATGCCTGGATGGGCGACGGTGATTCGCGAGCCACCGCCGGCGACATCCGGCGAGCGCTCCGCCTGTATCGAACCGCCGGCGCGGGTCTCGCGGCCCTTCTCGCCGGCGGTCTGGTGCTCTAAATGGAGGTCATCGGGCACGGGCCAGCTCCAGGATTCGGCCGAGATCGAGATGGGCTTCGAGATGATCGGCAAGCCGGTCGAGCACGCCCTCGATCCGGTCCTCGAAGCGGATGCCGCTGACAGCGCGGCTCCGCATGCGGTCGAGAAAGGCGTGGCGGAAACGGTCGGCCGCGAACAGGCCGTGGACGTAGCAGCCGCGCACCCGGCCATCGGCGGACGTGGCGCCGTCCACGACACCGGCCAGGCGCAGCATCGGCCGGGCGGAGTCCGGCCCGCCGGTGCGGCCCATATGCATTTCGTAGCCGGCGACTGGTTCGCCGGTGACGAATTCGACGCCCGAAACCTCGCTGAGCGTTTTTTCGCCGGTGAGGGTGGTTTCCACGTCGAGCAGGCCGAGACCCGCCGCCGCTCCTTCCCGGCCCTCGACGCCGCCGGGATCGCGAACCGCCTTTCCCAGCATCTGGTAACCTCCGCAAATGCCGAGCACCGCGCCGCCGCGCCGATGATGGGCCAGGAGGTCGATGTCCCAGCCCTCCTCGCGGAGGAAGGCGAGATCGGTCAGGGTCGCCTTGGTCCCCGGCAGGATCACCAGATCGGCGTCGCCCGGCAACGGCTCTCCGGGCGGGACAAACGCCAAGGCCACGTCCGGCTCGGCGGATAACGGATCGAAGTCGTCGAAATTGGCGATCCGGGACAGCACCGGCACCGCGATACGGATCGCGCCCCCGCCCGCCGGCTCAGGCTTTTCCACCGCCACCGAATCCTCGGCCGGCAGGCATCGGGCCTCGGTGAAATAGGGCACCACGCCCAGGCTGGGGAGCCCGGTTCGCGCCGTGATCGCCTCGAGGCCGTCGTCGAACAGCCGAAGATCGCCGCGAAACTTGTTGATCACGTAGCCGCCGAGCCGGTCGCGCGCGCCCGCACCCAGCAGCGCGACGGTGCCGACGATGCTGGCGATGACGCCACCGCGGTCGATATCGCCGACCAGGAGCACCGGAACCTCGGCGGCCTCGGCGAAGCCCATATTGGCGATATCGACGCCCGGCAGATTGATCTCGGCCGGGCTGCCGGCGCCTTCGATAAGGATCAGATCGGCCTCGGCGCCGAGCCGGTCGAAGCTCGCCAGCACTTCCGGCAGCAGCTTGGCCCGGCGGTGCTGGTAATCGCGGGCCGCGGCACAGCCCTGGACCCGGCCCCGAATCACGATCTGGGCGCCGGTCTCGGTCTGGGGCTTGAGCAGGACCGGGTTCATATCGACCCGGCTCGGCACCCGGCAGGCCCGCGCCTGCAAGGCCTGGGCACGGCCGATCTCGCCGCCGTCGGTGGCCACGGCGGCATTGTTGGACATGTTCTGGGGCTTGAACGGGCGCACCGCCAAGCCCTGGCGGGTATAGGCGCGACCCAGCCCCGCGACCAGCATCGATTTGCCGACATCGGAGCCGGTGCCCTGGAGCATGATCGCCGCCGGCTTCAAAACTCGATCCCCTTCTGGGCCTTGATCCCATCGCGGAACGGATGCTTGACCATGGTCATTTCGGTGACCAGATCGGCGGCCTCGATCAGCGCCGGCTTGGCGTTGCGCCCGGTCACGACCACGTGCAGGTCGGGGGGCCGGGCGGCGAGGCAAGCGAGCACCTCATCGAGGGCCAAGTGGTCGTAACGGAGCACGATGTTGAGTTCGTCCAGGATGACCATGTCGTAGGCCGGATCGGGCGGCCGCGCGGCCACGATCATCTCTTGAGAGGCCGCCCAGGCGCGCTCGGCGGCGGCGATGTCGCGGGCGCGATCCTGGGTTTCCCACGTGAAACCATCGCCCATGGCGCGGATAGTCACCTGGTCGGGGTAGGCCTCCAGCACCTGGCGCTCGCCGGTCTGCCACTTGCCCTTGACGAACTGGACGACGCCGACCTTGAGGCCGTTG
>CAJWQN010000155.1 GCA_913045505.1 uncultured Rhodospirillaceae bacterium
TCGCCATGCTCCACCTTTCGGCCGCGGCCGCGGCATTGGCGCCCAGCGCCAACGCTAGTGCGGCGGCGATAGCCCCGCCTGACAGTGATCCTCGCTTCATGACTCCCTCCGGATTGTTCGTTTGTTTTGTCACGGTGGCGCGTTTCGTCGTCGTGAGGACCCCGGCCGCCGACTGGTGTTGAGCAGGTTTCCGGGACGCCGGAAACCCGGAGGCCCCGCCATGAACATCGTGCCGAACGTCCGAGACACCCGCACGGATTCAGACTCCCGCCGGTCCACCACAACTTCGGAATCCGACACATTGTGATGCCGTAATTTGGCGCATCGCGAAGCCGCTGGCGGGAGGCGCCCGCCCCATTACAATCGGTCGTCCAGGTCATCCAAAGCCGTCATCCGCGGTCAGCGCGTTTCGACATCGCCTATACGGCTTGGCCTTGGACAGTTCGGTTCATTCCGGCAGCCCCGCCGCGCGCAGGCCGTCGAAGTAATGGTCTTCGTCCACTTGATTCTTGTACCCTCGTTTTCGCGCCCAAAATGCCGAGGAGAACTCTGGTTCCGCGTGGAGGATTTCCGCCGCCACGGCCTGCGCCTCCGTTTCCAGGCCTTGTCGAGCATAACTTGCGGCGAGATAGCGGCGGGTTTCGAGATTCAGGTCCTTCACTTTCCGCAGCGCCACGATCGCCTCCTCATATCGATGCGCGGTGTAGTAAACCATGCCCATGAGCCAATCGTACCAGTCCAGGTAATTGGGGTTGAGGCGGACCCCTTTTAGCATCATCTCAATCCCTTCCTCCGCCCTGCCCGCTCTGGCCAGGCTCCACCCCCAATCGAGGTAAGTATCAGCGTGATTCGGGTTGAGAGCGATCGCCTTCTCGTACTCAGCGAGCGCCTCTTCGTGTTGCATCGTCACAGAGCTGTAGAGAACACCCAGCCACCAGTGGTTGGTGGCATCGAGCGGGTCCAGCGCGACCGCCTTTCGCGCCGATTCAAAAGCCAGATCGGCGGAGAGCGACGGTGATTCGCGCCATTCGAATTTCCAATCGAAGTAATGAGCATAAGCCAAACCGGAGTAGGCGCGCGCAAACCTGGGGTCGAGCCCCGTGGCTTTCTGGTAAGACTGCCGTGCTAAGAGGTTGTCCTCCTTCGTGTACCGCTCGGCGTACTCGTTGCCCAGCAGGTAATAGTCGTAAGCCTTCAGGCTCTCCGTCGGTTTGCGCCTCGCGCGCTCTCGCTCGGCCCTCTCGAGCGCGCCCTCCCGCACGGCCAGGCCCGACACGATCGTCTGGGTCAACTCATCGCGGACCGCGAAAAAGTCCCCCGTTCCCCGGTCAAAGCTCTCGGCCCAAACGTGGTGCCCGGTGTTCGCGTCCACCAATTGCGCCGCCACCCGCAATCTCTCCCCCTCCTTTTGCACGCTGCCCTCCAAGACATATTGGACACCGAGCTCGCGGGCGACCTGATCAACCTTGACCGCCTGGCCCTTGTAGGTGAAGACCGAGTTGCTTGCGATCACGAACAGGTTTCGGAATTGGGATAGCGCGGTGATGATTTCCTCGGTGAAGGCATCGACAAAATATTCCTGGGCGGCATCGGTGCTCAGGTTCTTGAAGGGCAACACGGCGATCGAGGGCTTGGCGGGCGGTTCGAGCGCGGGTTCGTCGCCCGAGGCGACGCCGGGCGCCGACTCCGGACCGGTTCGCTGAGCAAGCTGCCACGCGACGCCGCCGCCGAGGGCCAGAATCACCAAACCGGCGGCAACGGCGACCAAGACCCGTTGCGCGCGGCGCCTTGGCGCCGAGGCTTGGCGGTTCGGCGTCGATGCCGGCTCGGTTCGAACCCGATAGACGCTCACCGGTCGGGCGATGTTCTTGACTTCATGTTCGCCGATGTTGTCGAAACCGAGATCGGTCTTGCCTTCGACCTGCTCATGGGCGCTGCCCGAGAGACAGACGCCGCCAGGCTCGGCCAAACTTTCCAGCCGGGCCGCGACGTTCACGCCATCGCCGTAGATGGTGCCGTCGTCCTGTTCGACCACGTCACCCAGATTGACGCCGATACGAAAGAGCATTCGACGGTCTTCAGGCAGGTCTTCGTTTCGGGCGCCAAGTTCGGTCTGGACCTCGGTGGCGCACTGAACCGCCTCGACGACACTATCGAACACCGCCAGCACGCTGTCGCCCGCCGTGTCCACCACCCGCCCACGGTGGGTCTCGATCTTGTCACGGAAAATGGCGCGGCACTCGTTCAGTGCCGTGATCGTGGCATTCTCGTCTTGCCCCATCAGGCGCGAGTAGCCGGCCACGTCGGCGCTCAAGATAGCCGCCAGCCGGCGCCTGCGATCGTCCCGGTCGGCCACCGCGAGGACCCCACACCAATTGCCATGGTTGCGCTGGGCAAGATGCTACGACGCTTCCATTCCGCCCTCAAGGCAATCGTTTCGATCAAGTCCGGTGGCAAATTCGGAACCGCGGAAATGGGCGGTTACGCCGGCCATCGGAATGGCCGGTCCGGGTCGTGTGTCACGAACGGCGGTTCGGGGCGGGGTTGCCGACGGTCGGGACTGTGGTTGTCAGCGGACCATCGGGTTATGAATACACAGGCCGACCGCCGCTCGTGACCGGAGACCGCCCAGGAGAACCGTCATGTCCGACTTCGAACTCGCCGCGACCGAGGCCGTGCTGGCCGGGCTCCAGGATCATCTGCCGGTCGCGCTCGCCGCGTTCACGGCCACGGGCCGCGCCGGGTTGGTGGTGGTCGATGAGGTCAACGGCTTCGCCACCCCCGGCGCCGGCAATCTGGCGCCGCCCGGGCCCGACCAACAGGCCGCGCGCATGATCGCGGAAACCGACCGTCTGGCGCGCGCCTTCGTCGCCCGCGATCTGCCGGTCGCGGCGTTTCTCGACACCCATCGGCCGGGCAAGGCCGAGCCCCCCTACCCGCCCCATTGCGAGGCCGGCACCGGCGAGGAAAACCTGGTCCCCGCCCTCCAGTGGCTGGAGACCGCGCCCCGCGCGACCCTGATCCGCAAGGACTGCATCAACGGTTTCGTCGGCGCCATCGAGCCCGCGACCGGCGCCAACCGGATCATCGACTGGATCCTGACCGAGCGCCTGACGGCGGTCCTGGTGGTCGGTATCTGCACCGACATCTGCGTGATGGACTTCGTCCTCACCCTGCTCTCGGCCCGAAACCACGGCCTCGCCCCCGGCCTCGACGACATCGTCGTCTACGAGCGGGGCTGCGCGACCTATCATCTCCCCCGCGAAACCGCCGCCACCCTGGGTTTGCCGGCCACCGCCAGCCACCCCCAAGACCTCGCCCACCACGTGGGCCTCTACTTCATGCACGCCCGCGGCGCCCGTCTCGCCGACCGGGTGGTTTGGGCGGAGGATAGCGCGGAGGCGGCGGGCGGATAGGGCGCGCCATGGCCGTCATGACGCGCGATCACATCCGAACAGGCCATTTGGCCCAGACCCAGCGCCTGTCGGTGACGGAGATTTAGAGGCGCCGCCGGCGTTATGATAGTGTCGCGCCGATGGCCAGCAACCGAGGCGACATCGCCGGACAACCCGCCGCCCGCCGCGCGGCGAGAAAGAGCGAGAGCACCGCCGTCTCGCCGATGTTCGCCCAGTATTTCGAGATCAAGCGGGCGCACCCGGACACCATCCTGTTCTTTCGGATGGGCGACTTCTACGAGATGTTCTTCGACGACGCGGTCCGGGCGGCGCCGGCCCTCGACATCGCGCTGACCAAACGCGGCCAGCACGCCGGCGCCGACGTGCCCATGTGCGGAGTGCCGGCCCACAGCCACGAGGCCTATCTCAACCGGCTGATCGAGAAGGGGTTCAAGGTCTCGATCTGCGAGCAGACCGAGGACCCGGTAGAGGCGCGCAAGCGGGGGGGCAAGGCGCTGGTCGCGCGCGAGGTGCTCAGGACGGTGACGCCGGGCACGATCACCGAGGACGCGCTGCTGGATTCCCGGGCCCACAACCATCTGGCGGCGTTGGCCCGGGCCGAGGGCGCGCTGGCCCTGGCCTGGCTCGACATTTCGACCGGCGATTTTTCGGTCGCGACTTCGGATGCCGGTGGGCTGGCCGCGATCCTGGCCCAGGTCGCGCCGGGCGAATTGCTGGTCTCGGATCGCCTGGCCGAAGACGGGCAAATCGGTGCCGCGCTGGGCGACTGGATCAAGGCGATCTCAGCCCTCCCGGCGGCACGGTTCGACAGCCTGGCCGGAGAGCGGCGCCTGAAGACCGCCTTCGAAGTCGCCGCCCTCGACGCCTTCGGCGCCTACACCCGCGCCGAATTGGCCGCTTGCGGCGCGCTGCTCGATTACGTGGAACTGACCCAGAAGGGGCGAACGCCGCGTCTCGCGCCGCCCCGGCGCCAGCTTGTCGACACCGTGATGGCCATCGATTCGGCGACCCGGCGCAATCTGGAGCTGACCCAGGCCCTGGGTGGCGGGCGCGCGGGCAGCCTGCTGGGGGTGATCGACCGCACGGTCACCGGCGCCGGCGCCCGGCTGCTGTCGGCACGTCTGGCGGCGCCGTTATGCGTCATCGATGACATCAATCGCAGGCTCGATCAGGTGCAGTGGTTCACCGAATCGGCCGAGCAACGCACGGATCTGCGCGCCACCCTCGGCCGCTGCCCGGATATCGAGCGCGCTCTTGCCCGGCTCAGCCTGGGCCGGGGCGGGCCTCGCGACCTGGCCGCGATCCGCGACGCGGTGGACTGCGCCGGGAAGACGCGCGGTGTGCTCGCCGGGACCGGGACGGTGCCGGTGCCCGAAGCTCTGGCCGTGCTCGCCGAGGACCTGGGCAGCCATTCGGTGCTGAGCGACCGCTTGTCCCGCGCGCTCGGTCCCGACCTGCCGCTCCAGGCCCGCGACGGCGGATTCATCGCCCCCGGCTACGCGCCGGACCTGGACGAGCTCAGGGTGCTCAGGGACGAGAGCCGCCGGCTGATCGCCGCGCTTCAGGTTCGCTACCGAGACGAGACCGGAATCGCGACCCTCAAGATCACCCACAACAACGTTCTCGGCTATTTCGTCGAGGTCCGCCCGGCCCAGGCCGACTCCCTCGGCGAGCCGTTCGTTCACCGCCAGTCCCTGGCCAGCGCGCACCGGTTCGCGACCGTGGAACTGGGGGCGCTGGAGGACAAGATCGCGCGCGCCGCCGATCGGGCGTTGGCGGTCGAGGTGAAGCTGTTCGATGATCTGGTTGGCGAAGTCACGGCCCGGGCCGAGGATTTGGCCCGCGCCGCGCGCGCCCTGGCCGCGCTCGACCTGGCCCAGGGTCTGGCGACGCTGGCGGTGGAGAGGCGCTATTGCCGGCCTCGGATCGACGACAGCCTGGCGTTCGACGTGGCCGCCGGCCGCCATCCGGTGGTCGAGGCGGTCGCCCAAGAGGTCAACCCGGGCGGCGAGAGCTTCGTCGCCAACGATTGCGATCTGGCCGACTCGCAACGGCTGTGGCTGCTCACGGGGCCCAACATGGCCGGCAAGAGCACGTTCCTGCGCCAGAACGCGCTGATCGCCGTGCTCGCCCAATCGGGCAGCTACGTGCCCGCGGACTCGGCCCGGATCGGCGTCGTCGATCGCCTGTACAGCCGGGTCGGCGCCGCCGACGATCTGGCCCGCGGCCGGTCCACCTTCATGGTCGAGATGGTCGAGACCGCGACCATCCTCAATCAGGCCGGGCCGCGCGCGCTGGTGATTCTGGACGAGATCGGGCGCGGCACGGCAACCTATGACGGATTGTCGATCGCCTGGGCGACGATCGAGCATCTTCACGAGGCGAACCGATGCCGGGCGCTGTTCGCGACCCATTACCACGAACTGGGCGCGCTCGCCGCCAAGCTCGAGGCCATGAGCTGTCACACCATGCGGGTCCGGGAATGGCGCGACAAGGTGGTGTTTCTCTACGAGGTGGCGGCGGGCGCCGCCGACCGCTCCTATGGCGTTCACGTCGCTCGCCTGGCCGGGCTTCCGTCATCGGTGATCGCCCGCGCCGAACAGGTCTTGGAGACCCTGGAGCGCGACGAGCGGACCTCGGCGACGGTGCGCCTGGCCGAGGACCTGCCGTTGTTCGCGGCCCGGCCGGAGCCCAAGCCCCAGGCCCCCTCCCCGGCTGCCTTGGCCTTGGACGGGACCGACGTCGATGCGCTCAGCCCGCGCCAGGCGCTGGAGCTTCTGTACCGGCTCAAGGCGCTGGTGGGGGACGCGGATGGGTCGCCGGTGCTATAATGGCGGCGCGTGCCAATCCGGCCGAACGGGAGCAAGCGTGATGACCAAGGTATCGATGAGTTCGAAGATTCCCGCCTCCGCGGGTACGGTTTGGGACATGGTCAAGGGGTTCAACGACCTGCCCAACTGGTTGCCGCCGATCGCGAAATGCGAATCCACCGGCGACGGAGTGGGGTCGAAACGGACCCTGACCTTGGGCGACGGCACCAAGGTGGTCGAGGAACTCGAAGAATATGACGACGGCAGCCGCACGTTCACCTATTCGATCGTCGACTCGCCGCTGCCGCTGACCGGTTACCGGTCCTCGGTCACGATCAGGGATTCGGGCGACGGCGCCGAGATGGATTGGAACGCCGAGTTCGAGCCCGCCGGGGCTCCGGAAGCGGATGTCCGCCAATTGGTCGAGGGCCTCTATCAGGCGGGATTCGACAACCTCAAGAAAATGTTCGGCGGCTAACGCACCCACCACCTCCCGAATGCCGAAACTTCGCGACAAACGCGCGATCATCGACCGCCGGCAACTGGCGGGACGGATCGCGGCGCTGGCCGAGAGCCGTGTCGCTTCCGGCCCGCCGGCGCGGGCGCCGCTGCTGGCGGTGCTCAAGGACGCTCTGAGCGCCGGGCGGGCGGAGATTCTGCGCCGGTTCAAGGCCGGCGAACCGGGTTTGACGGTGGCCGCCGCCAACGCCTTTCTGATCGATCAGCTGTGCACGGAGATTTACGCCTATGCCTCCGGCGTCGCCTATCCGGAGGCCAATCCGACCGCCGGCGATCGTTT
>CAJWQN010000156.1 GCA_913045505.1 uncultured Rhodospirillaceae bacterium
CCCCGGCGGCAAGCCACGTGCTCGCCCGGCGGTCGCCGGACGCTCTTCGCGGGCTGGTGTTCTCGATCAAGCAGAGCGCGGTGCCGGTGGGCGGTCTTCTGGCCGGGCTGATGGTGCCGCCGATCGTGCTGGTGGCGGGGTGGGAGGCCGCGGTCATCTGCGTCGCCGGATTGGTGGCCGCGGCCGGGCTCGCCTTGGGGCCGCTTCGCGCCAGCCAGGACGACGACCGCCAGCCGGGCCTGGCGATCGCCATCGACGCGCCCTGGCAATCCATGCGCCTGGTGCTGGGCCACCCCATTCTGCGCCGGTTGGCGCTGACCACCCTGGTGTTCTCATCCGTCCATGGCTCGGTCATGGCGATCATGGTGAGCGCCCTGGTTTATCAGGCGGACCTGACCCTGGTCGCCGCCGGCGCCGTTTTTTCGGCCATGCAGGCGGCCGGCGTGATCGCCCGTGTCGCCTTCGGCTGGGTCAGCGATCGTTTGATCGCCGCCCGCCCGTTGATGGGGCTCATCGGCGTCGCCATCTTCGCCGCCGCCATTCTGCTCGCCAATCTCTCGCCGGATTGGTCGATCGGCGGCATCCTGGCGGCCGCCGTCTTCGCCGGAATCTGCATCAGCGGCTGGCCGGGGGTCTACTTGGCCGAGGTCGCCCGATCCGTTCCACAACAGACCGTCGGCGCGGCCACCGGCGGGACGGTGTTTTTCAGCTTTCTCGGCACGGTCATCGGGCCCGCCGGGTTCAGCCTGATCGTGGCCGCCACCGATCGCTACGCGCCGGCCTTCGCGATCTTCGGCACCGCCGCCCTCATCGTCGCGACGATCCTGCTCGTCGGCCACGCCCGTGGGCGGGGACGGGAGGCGTGAGGGCGCATGGTCCGGTATCGTCCTATTGTCGTCGGGGCGGCTCCCGCGCCGGCGCCGGATTGGGAAAAAACGACGCTTGGCCGTCGATTCTGAATGACGCGATCGCGGCCTGACCGGGCGGGCTCAGCAGCCAATCGACGAACGCCCGGGCAGCGCTGGCCTTGACGTGCGGGTGGCGTGCCGGGTTCACCATCAGGACTCCATAGCGGTTGAACAGCGCCGGATCGCCTTCGATAAGTACTGTCAACGCGTCCTTGTTGGCGAAGGCGAGCCAGGTGCCGCGATCCGCCAGTGTATAGGCGTCGAGGGCGGCGGCGGTGTTGAGGGTCGCGCCCATGCCGGCGCCCACTTCCCGATACCAGTCGCCGCTGGCCGCATCGGGAGTCACGTCGACCGCCACCCAGAGCGCGCGCTCGGCCATGTGGGTGCCACTGTCATCGCCGCGCGAGACGAACACCGAGCTGGATTCGGCGATCCGCGCCAAGGCCGCCGCGGCGTCGGCGAGGCCGGCGATGCCCGCCGGGTCGCGGTCCGGGCCGACAACCAGGAAATCGTTGAACATCACGTCGTGGCGCGCCAGCGCATGGCCGTCGGCGACCAGGCGCTCCTCGGACTCTCTGTGGTGGACCAGGATCACGTCGGCATCGCCGTTCCGGGCCAATCGGATCGCCTGGCCGGTGCCGACCGCGACGACCCGGACCTGGATCCCCGAATCCTGCTCGAACCGGGGCAGGATGTGATCGAACAGGCCGGAATTCTCGGTCGAGGTGGTTGATGCCAGGGTGATGAAGCGCTCCCCGGCGGTGGTGGCATGGGCCGTCGCCAAGGCCATGACGATCGAAAGCGCGGTCCGGAGGCCACGGCTCACCACAGCAGGCGGCCCTCCAGAAAGGCCGCCGCCGGGTCGCTCGCGGGTCCGGCGAAGAATGCCGCCGCCTCGGCGCGCTCGGTGACCCGGCCGCGATCCAGGAACAGGACCTCGTCGGCCAGCCGGCGCGCCTGGCCCAGGTCATGGGTCGCCATGACGATCTTGGTGCCGGCCCGGTGAATCTGCTCGACGATCGCTTCGACCGCCGCCGTCGCGCCCGGGTCCAGGTTGGCGGTCGGCTCGTCGAGGAACAGAATTTCCGGCGCCAGTGCCCAGGCCCTGGCCAGCGCCAGGCGTTGGCGCTCGCCACCGGACAGCACCCGCGCCGGCCGGTCGGCGAGGGCCGTCAGGCCGGTATCGCTCAAGGCCGTGTCGATCCGCTCGGCCCGCGCCACCCGCCCGATGCCGCGCAGCTTGAGCCCGTAGGCGACATTGGCACGCACCGAGCGGCGCAGCATCACCGGGCTCTGAAAGACCATGGTCTGACGCCGGCGCGCCTGATCGGCGTCGGCGCCCCGCCAGCGGACGGTCCCACTCGATGGGCCGAGGAGGCCGTGGCACAGGCGCAGCAACAGGCTTTTGCCGGCACCATTGGCGCCGAGCAGGAGGGTCTTGGCGCCGGCCGAGATGTCGAGAGAGATATCCGCGATCAGGTCGTGACCGCCGGCCCGGTAACAGACCCGATCGAGGCGGAGCGGCAGGATCGCCATCACTTACTTCCGCCGTGGCGCCGAAAGGCCGGCAAGCAGGATCGCGCCGGCATTGACGCCCACCGCGATCAGCACCAGGACGATGCCGAGCGCCAGCGCCAGCGCCAAGTTTCCCTTGCTGGTCTCGAGCGCGATGGTGGTCGTCATGACCCGGGTCACGTGAGCGATGTTGCCGCCAACGATCAGCACCGCGCCAACCTCGGCGCTGGCCCGGCCGAAGCCGGCCATGACCGCGGTCACCAGGCTCAGCCGGCCGTCCCAGAGCAGGGTCCAGATCATATCCGCGGGCCGGGCACCGAACGAGCACAACTGCTCCTGATATTCCTCATAGAGGTCGCGGAGGATTCGGTGGGCGAGAGCGATGACGATCGGAGCCACCAGCACCGATTGGGCGAGGATCATCGCGCCCGGCGTGAACAGCATGCCCATGAAGCCGAGCGGTCCGGCGCGAGACAGCATCAAATAGACCATCAGTCCGACGAACACGGGCGGGAGGCCCATCAGCGCGTTGACCAGCACGATCGCCGCCGGGCGGCCGGGAAACCGGTAGACCGCGAGCACCGCGCCCAGGGGCAGCGCGATCAGGGCGGCGATCACGACCGCGCTCAGACTGATCGCCAGCGAGCGAGCGACGATGCCCAGGAACTCCGGCTCGACCGTGACGATCAGTTTCAGGGCCAGCCCGAACGCGGTGCCGATATCCGCCATCCGCCCGCCGTCAGCGCCCGTCCGCGGGCCTTTCGGGCGCCGGCACGAAATAGGTCGGAAACGGGCCGATGGCGGCCATATCGACCTCGACCAGGGCCGGACCCGGCACCTCCAGCGCCGCCGCCACCGCCGGGTCCAACTCGGCGGCGCTCGAGACGCGGGTATGGGGGATGCCGGCCATCGCCGCCGAGGCTTCCAGGTCCGGGTTGCGAAAGTCGGCGTAATAGTGGCGGCCGTCGTGGAACACGTCTTGAATTTGCTTGATCACGCCGTAACCGCCGTCGTTCATGACCAGAAGCACGAGATCGACATTCTCCTGCGCCGCCGTCCACAGCTCGCTGAAATTGAGGAAGAAGCCGCCGTCGCCGCACATCGCCACCACCTTGCGACCGCCGGCGCCGATCGCGGCGCCGATGCCGTGCGGCATGCCCATGCCGATCGCGGCGCCGATGGCGTAGACGCTGTCGCGCGGCCCATAGACCGGGAACAGCCGATTGCCCCAGGTCGTGTGATTGAGGGTGATGTCGCGCACCCACAGCGCGTCCCTGGGCATCACCTTGCGCAGCCGTTCGGCGAAGGAGTCATAGGCGCCCAGGGTCTCGCGGTAGGCCGCGACGGTGGCCGCCTTGAGGTCCGCGATCTCGCCGGCGAAGCCAGGCTCCGGGTGGAGCCGGCCCGCCAGGCGTTCGGCCAACCCGGCCAGGGCCAAGGCGCTGTCGCCGCACAGGAAAAAATCGCAATCATAGGTTCGCCCGTTGGCGGCGGGGTCGATATCGATCTGGCAGCGCCGGGCCGGCAGCTCGAGATGCAGCTCGCGAGTCTCGTGGCCGCGCAGCCGCGATCCGGCGACCACCATCAAGTCCACCGACTCGTAGAATTTCTCCACCAGCGGGGTGTTGTTGAACCCGCCCAGGGTCATCGGATGATCTTCCGCCAAGACCCCGCGCCCGGCCAGGCTGGTGACCACGCCGAATCCGAGCGCGGCAAGCCGTTCGGCTTCGGCGCCGGCATGGCGGGCGCCGCTGCCCAGCCACAGCAGCGGCCGGCGCGCGCCGGCGACCCGATCGGCGAGGGCGTCCAACATCGCCGCGTCCGGTTTGACCGGCGGCGGAACGGTGAGAGTGAAGCTGTCCAATTCGCCCGGCCGGGCTATCGTCGCGCGCTGCACGTCGATCGGGATCTCGACGCTGACCGGGCCGGTGGGCGGGGTCAGGGCTTCCGCCGCGGCCCGGGTCAGCACACCCAGAGCGGCTTCCGGCGCGCGCACCCGATAGGCGGCCTTGGAGACCGCGCCCAGCATGGCCAGTTGATCGGGCGCGTCGTGGACGGTGCCGCGGCCGCGATCGACATGGGCGCGCGGGCTTTGGCCGGTCAAGTGCAGGACCGGGCTGCCGGCGAACCGGGCCTCGACCAGGGCGCCGGCCGCGTTGGCCGCGCCGGGGCCGGTGCTGGTGATCAGCGCGCCCAAGCCACCGGTCACGCGCGCATAGGCGTCGGCCATGCTGCCGGCGCCGGCTTCGCCGCGGGCGGGCACGAACCGGATCGCGTTGCCGCGCCCGATCGAGTCCAGCATCGGCATGTTGTGGATCGAGATCACCCCGAACGCCGCGCCGACCCCGCCGCGGTGCAGAAACTCCGCCACCAGGTCGCCGACCTTCATGGATTCGGACATGTTGCTTCGTGTCCTCGGGCCGTGGCCTAGGCGAGTTCGATCCGGCCATCGACCACCACGTCGAGATCGACGCCGGCGATCGTGATCCGGGCTTCGGCGGCGAGCACCTCGCCATCGCCGAGCCGGCCCGCGCCATGGGCGTCACGCACGGCCTGCTCGATTTCGCGCTGGGCGGTGATGCCGACCTTTTTCAGAAATTTGCGCAGACTCATGTTGAAGGCGTCTTGGTCCATCGTCTTGATCCCCGGTTTCTCACCTCTGTTGGCCCCCGGCCCCGGCCTGTGCTAAGCCCTGGCCGGGCGCGGGCCGCCCCGTGATTAGCACATCGGAAAGGGAACGCACACGGCTGTGACTGGCGAGGCGGCGCACTCGGCCGGTGAGGACCTGGCCTGCATTCGCGGCGAGCGGTTGCTGTTCGAGCACCTCTCGTTCGCGCTTGGGCCCGGCGAGGCGCTGATGCTGACCGGGGCCAACGGCAGCGGCAAGACCAGTTTCCTGCGCCTGGTGGCCGGCTTGCTGCGCCCGGCCGCCGGCCGGATCCTGTGGCGGGGCCGGGCGATCGGCGACGACATCGAGGCCTATCACTCGGCGGTTCACTTCGCCGGCCATCTCGACGCGGTGAAACCGGTGCTGACGGTGGCCGAGAATGTCGGATTCTGGAGCCGGCTGCGCGCCGGCGACGGCGCGCAGGTGCCCACGGCCCTCGCCCATTTCGGCTTGGCGGCGCTGGCGGAGATGCCGGCGCGGTTTCTCTCGGCCGGCCAGCGCCGGCGGGTCGGGCTCGCCCGACTGCTGGCGGCGCCGGCGGCGTTGTGGCTGCTGGACGAGCCGACCGTGAGCCTGGACTCGGGGGCGGTGGCCGCGCTCGAGACCGCGATCGCCGATCACCGGCGCCAGGGCGGCCTGGTGATCGCCGCCACCCATGCCGCGCTCGCGCTTCCCGACGCCCAGACCCTGGCATTCGGCACGGACGTGTCGCCATGACCGGATTCGGTCATATCGTCCGGCGGGATCTCGAACTGGCGCTCAGGCGGGCCAACGACACCATTGCCGTGGTCCTGTTCTTCGTCCTCGCCATCGTGCTGTTTCCGCTGGGCGTCGGGCCCGAGTTGAGCCTGCTAGCGCGGATCGCGGCCGGCACCATCTGGGTCGCCGCCCTGCTCGCCGCCATGCTCTCCCTCGATCGCCTTTTCCAGGCCGATTTCGAGGACGGCAGCCTGGACTTGCTGGTGCTGGCGCCGGTGCCGTTGGAGCTGGTGGTGTTGGCCAAGTGCCTGGCCCATTGGCTGACCACCGGCGTGCCGCTGATCGTGGTCGCGCCGCTGCTCGCGGTGCTGATGAACATGGATTGGCGCGGCTTCGCCACGCTGGAGATCGCGATGCTGCTGGGCACGCCGGTCCTCAGCCTGATCGGCGCGATCGGCGCCGCGCTCACCGTGGGCGCCCGCCGGGGCGGAGTGCTGGTGCCGCTGCTGGTGCTGCCACTGATGACGCCGGTGCTGATTTTCGGGGTCAGCGCGGTCGAGGCGTCATTGACCGGGCTCGGGCCGAGGCCCCATCTGATGATCCTGGGCGGCATGCTGCTGGGGGCACTGTTCCTGAGCCCCTGGGCGGCGGCGGCCGGCTTGCGCCTGGCCCTCGAATAGCGGTAGGACTCGTCGCGATGGCCTCGTTTTCCCTGCACCGGTTCGCGAATCCCAACCGCTTCATGCGGCTGTCCGGGGTCGTGTTGCCCTGGGTGGCGGCGATGGCGGCGGTGGCGTTTCCCGTCGGCCTGTATCTGGCCCTGATCGGCTCCCCGGCCGATTACCAGCAAGGCGAAACCGTGCGGATCATGTATGTGCACGTGCCCGCCGCCTGGATGGCGATGTTCGTCTATACCTGCCTGGCGTTGGCCAGTGCGGTGGCCTTGATCTGGCGCCATCCACTGGCCGATCTGGCGGCCAAGTCCTGCGCCCCGATCGGCGCCGGTTTCACCCTGATCGCGCTCGCCACCGGCGCCCTATGGGGACAGCCCATGTGGGGCACCTGGTGGGTGTGGGACGCGCGCCTGACCTCGGTATTGATCCTGTTTTTCCTGTATCTCGGCCATATCGTCATTTTCGACGCCTTCGACGATCCGACCAAGGGCGCGCGGGCGGCGGCGATCCTGGCCCTGGTCGGGTTCGTCAACGTGCCGATCATCAAGTTCTCGGTCGA
>CAJWQN010000157.1 GCA_913045505.1 uncultured Rhodospirillaceae bacterium
CCTGTCTGGCGATCATCCTATGCGGATATGGTCACATGGTGAACGCTCTCCTGGCCTTGGCACTGGGCGCGCTGGTGTCTGGCGCGATCTTGTGGCGCGGCCGGGGAAGTCCGGCGTGGGCGGGTCTGGGCTTGGCCTATATCACGCTGCCGTGCCTGGCCGTTGTCTGGCTGCGCCTGGATGCGGAGCAAGGTCGTGCCTGGTTGTTGTGGCTGTTCGCGGTGGTCTGGGCGACAGACATTGGCGCCTACGTGATTGGACGCGCGATCGGCGGTCCGAAGCTTGCCCCTCGGATCAGTCCCGGTAAGACTTGGTCGGGGCTGGCCGGCGGGATCGGCGCCGCGGCACTGGTCGGCGGCGCCATGGCCGGGCTCCTGTTCGGAGACCGGGAACAATCCGGCGCGGGTTTTTGGCAACTGGCCGGCGGCCCGCGCCTGGCGGCGTTGGCGGCGCTCACCGCGATCGCGGCGCAGGTCGGCGATCTGGCCGAATCGGGTCTGAAGCGGCGGCGCGGCGTCAAGGATTCCGGAGCGCTGATCCCGGGACATGGCGGCTTGCTCGACCGGGTCGATGGTTTGGTCGTCGGCGCGCCGTTCGTGGCGGCGGTGGTTATGACGAGTGGGGGAGTATGACCGAATGGCGGTAAGCGCGATTGTCGAGGCGGCGCGTCCGCGCCGAGTCACCGTGCTGGGCTCGACAGGTTCGGTCGGCTGCAACACGGTCGATTTGATCGAGCGCGATCACGCCACATATGTCGTCGAGGCCTTGACCGCGCAAAGCAATGTCGCGGTGCTCGCCGATCAGGCGCGGCGCCTGCGCCCGAAGCTGGCGGTGGTCGCCGACGACAGCCGCTACAAGGACCTCAAGCAGGCTCTGAGCGGCACCGGCGTGCGGGTTGCCGCCGGGACGGAAGCCCTGAGCGAAGCCGCCGAACGACCCGCCGAATGGGTCATGGCGGCCATTGTCGGCGCGGCCGGTTTGGCGCCGACCTTGACCGCGGTCCGCCGTGGCGCCGTGGTCGCCTTGGCCAACAAGGAATGCCTGGTTTGCGCGGGCGAGGTCATGACGGCGGAGGTCGCGAAGCACAATGCCACCTTGCTGCCCGTGGATTCAGAGCACAACGCGATCTACCAAGTGTTCGATTTCGAGCGGCCCGAGCGGATCGAGAGAATCATATTGACCGCCTCCGGCGGGCCGTTTCTTCAACTCGAACTCGATGCCATGGCGGCGGTCACGCCGGCACAGGCGGTCGCCCACCCGAATTGGAACATGGGCGCCAAGATCTCGGTCGATTCCGCAACGATGATGAACAAGGGCCTGGAAGTGATCGAGGCCTATCACCTGTTCCCGGTCAACGCCGGGCAAATCGAAATTCTGGTGCATCCGCAGTCCGTCGTTCACAGCATGGTCGGCTATTGCGACGGCTCGGTGCTGGCGCAATTGGGGGCGCCCGACATGCGCACGCCGATCGCCTACACCCTGGCCTGGCCCGATCGGATCGACACGCCGGTCCAACGGCTGGACCTGGCCGCGATCGGCCGACTCGATTTCGAGCCGCCGGATTTGAGCCGGTTTCCGGCGCTGCGTTTGGCACGGGAGGTATTGGAGGCCGGCGGCCGGGCACCAACGATCATGAACGCGGCCAACGAAATCGCGGTCCGCGCCTTTCTGGCCCACGAGATCGGATTTCTGGAGATCGTGAGCGTGGTCGAGCAAACCCTGGAGCGGGTTCCCGAGCAGCCGCTGCGGGCGCTCGACGAGGTCCACGCGGTCGATCTGGAGGCCCGGCGGGTGGCGAAAGCCTTGATCCTTCGGTCCTGATCCGGCACCAATAGATCGCCATCCCTTTCGGGCCCGACCTCATGGAAGTCATTCAAAACCTCGGCCAATACGTCCTTTGGTTCCTGATCGTGCTGACCGTCGTGGTGTTCATCCACGAACTTGGCCATTTCGCCGTGGCCAGACTATGCGGTGTCCGGGTGGAAATTTTTTCGATCGGGTTTGGCCGCGAGCTGTTCGGCCACACCAGCCGCAGCGGGACCCGTTGGAAGTTCAGTCTGATCCCGCTCGGCGGTTATGTGAAGTTTTTCGGCGACAGCGGCGTCGCCAGCGAGACCAACCAGGCACTCGCGCAGCAGATGACCGAAGCCGAGCGGGCGGTCTCGTTCCATCACAAGGCCCTGCCCCAACGCTCGGCGATCGTCGCCGCCGGCCCGATCGCCAATTTCCTTCTGGCGATGGTCATCTTGACCGGCATGTTCGTCACCGTCGGCCGGCCGTTCACGCCGCCCGTGGTCGGCACCGTGGTCGAGGACAGCGCCGCGGCCGCGGCCGGCATACAGGTCGGCGACCGGGTGGTCGGAATCGACGACACCGAGATCGAGCGCTTCGAGCAAATTCGCGAGATCGTTGCGTTCAGCGCCGACACTTCTCTTCTTCTGACGATCGAGCGTGACGGAGAAACCATAACGATGACGGCGGCTCCGCGGGTGTCGGAGTTTACCGACGGCATGGGCAACGTGCATCGGATCGGCTTGCTGGGAATCGGTGTCGCCGGGCGTGAATACGTCCGGCTCATGATCGGACCGGCGCTGGTCGCGGCGGTCGAGGATACCTATACCCTGGTCAAGCGTACCCTGCAGGGCCTGGGTCAGATCATCGTCGGCGCGCGCAGCGCCCAGGAACTCGGCGGTCCGCTGCTGATCGCTCAGATGTCGGCCGAACGAGCCGCCGACGGGCTGTTGCCGCTGCTCGAATTCGTCGTTGTGCTGTCCGCGACCCTGGGCCTGATCAATTTGTTCCCGATTCCGGTGCTCGACGGCGGACATCTGTTTTTCTATACCATCGAAGCCGTGCGCGGCCGGCCCTTGGGCGAGCGCGCCCAGGAATACGGCTATTTCGTTGGCTTGGCGATGGTCCTATCGCTGATGGTATTCGCGACCGTGAACGACCTCACCCGACCGGCGGTCATTCAATTTTTCACTGATTTGATAGGATAGACACACGGTGGGTCGCGCTGGGGCACCGCCCGTTCGCCTCTCTCTCTGGGTGCGCCTGCTGGCCGCCGCCGTGACCTTGGCCTGGGCCTTGGCCTGGGCAACGGCGCCGGGACAGGCCCAACAGTCGGGCGCCGACGACACCATCGGGGCGATCCGGGTGAGCGGCAATCAGCGCATCGAAGATCAGACCGTGATCTCCTACATGGATGTGGCGATCGGTGATTCGTTCCTGAGCGCGCGCATCGATCAGTCCTTGAAAGGGCTGTTCGCGACCGGCTTGTTCGCCGATGTGAGCATGCGCCGTGAAGGCCGAGTGCTGGTGGTTCAGGTGGTCGAGAATCCGATCATCAATCGGCTCGCGTTCGAGGGCAACAAGCGAATCAAGGACGGCGACTTGGATGCCGAGGTTCAGCTTCGGCCCCGGGTCGTCTACACCCGGACCAAGGTCCAAAAGGATGTGGCGCGAATCCTGGAGCTGTATCGCCGCAGCGGACGCTTCGCCGCGGCGGTGGAGCCGAAGGTCATTCAACTGGCGCAGAATCGCGTGGATTTGGTGTTCGAGATCAAGGAGGGGCCGCTCACCGGTGTTCAGCGAATCGTGTTCCTCGGCAACGAAAATTTCAGTGACGCCACGCTGCGCGAGATCATTCTGACCAAGCAGTCCCGGTGGTGGCGATTTCTGAGCTCGAGCGACAATTACGACCCGGATCGGCTGGGTGCCGACCGGGATAGTTTGCGCCAGTTCTACCGCAGAGAAGGTTACGCCGATTTTCGGGTCGCCAGCGCGATCGCGGAGCTGACCCCGGATCGGGAGAATTTCTATCTGACGTTCACAATCGATGAAGGGCAACGCTACCGGCTCGGCAAGATGGAACTCGAATCGACGCTGCCGGGCCTCAATGTCGATGATATTCGCGATGCGGTGACCACCGAAGAGGACGATTGGTACAATGCCGAGGAGATCGAGGAAACCATCCAGGCGCTCACCGATGCGGTCGGAGCCTTGGGTTATGCGTTCGTCGATATCCGTCCTCAGGTCTCGCGCGACCGAGAGGGTTTGAGCGTCGACGTCACTTACCATATCGAGGAAGGACCGCGAATCTACGTTCAACGGATCGATATCACCGGCAATGTGCGGACTCTCGACCGGGTGATTCGGCGCAATGTGCGCCTGGTCGAAGGCGATGCGTTCAACGCGGCCAAGATCCGCCGGTCACGGCAATTGATCCAGAACCTGAACTTCTTTTCCCGCCTCGATATCACCAATGAGCCCGGAGACGGACCCGATCGAACCGTGATCACCATCGACGTGGCCGAACAGTCGACCGGCGAAATCAATTTCGGGGCCGGATTCTCGACCCTGGAAGGTATTATCGGTTCCGCCGGGATTCGCGAACGCAATCTGCTGGGGCGGGCGCAGGACCTTACGCTCAATTTCACCATGTCCAAGTTGACCCAGGACATTCGACTCGGTTTCACCGAGCCCTATTTCCTGAACCGGGACGTCTCGGCCGGTTTCGACGTGTTCAACTCCGATCGGGAATTCCGGGAAAGCTCGTTCCTTCGCGATGTTATGGGCTTCAATTTGCGCCTGGGCTATTCGCTGACCGAGTACCTGAGTCAGCGATTGCGGTATTCCTTGCGCTCGGAAGAAATCCGGCCGTTCGAAGGTGCCACGGTTTCGGTTCTCAGCGCCCAAGGCGATGCGGTCACGTCGTCGATCGGCCAGACTCTGTTATACGATAAGCTCGACAACAGGCAGGACCCGACAGAAGGTTATTTCGTCAGTTGGAGCGCGGATATCGCCGGTCTGGGAGGCAGCAGGAAATGGTTCCGGAACACGGTCGAGGCAGGCCAATATTACTCTGTGTGGGATAACTGGGTGTTATCGGGAAAGGCCGAGGTCAGCCACATCTTCGGGTTGGTCGATGAAGACGTTGAAATCTCGGATCGTTTCTTTCTTGGCGGCAACTCGTTCCGAGGCTTCGCCAATGCCGGCGTTGGCCCACGTGACGTGGCCAATGGCAATGCGCTGGGTGGCAACTTGCTATACAAGACCACGGGCGAAGTGAGTTTTCCGTTGGGGTTGCCGGTCGAACTCGGCGTCAAGGGGCGGGCCTTCACCATCGTCGGCACCCTGACCAAGGTCGACGAGACCGACTTCCTGATCGCTGACGAGGGAAGCTTACGTATGTCGATCGGCGTCGGTGTATCATGGGCTTCGCCTTTCGGCCCGGTCCGGATAGACTTTGCGCGGCCGGTGGTTGCCGAGGACTTCGACGAAACGGAGTTCGTCTCCTTCGGTTTCGGCTCTTTTTTCTAGTGACCCGTTGATATTGGGAACTGTGCCCATGATCTTTTATCACGCCCCGCGTTGGCTCCTGGCGTTGACTCTGGCTTTCGCGCTCCTGGCCGCGTCACCATCGATTGTCGGCACCACCTCGGCACAGGACTCCGAGCCGGAGTCGGTGCGGCTTGGGGTCGTCGACCGCCAAAAGATTGTCCGGGTGTCGGTTGCCGGTCAGGGATTGCGGACCGAGTTCGAGGCGACGGAGGCGCGCTACCGCGAGGAAATCAGCGCCAAGGAAAGCGCCTTGCGAGCCCAGCAGGAGGAGCTCCAGCGTCAGCGTACTCTTCTGTCACCGGAAGCCTTCGCCGCCCGCGAAGCCGAGTTCGCGAAAAAGGTCGAAGCACTCCAGCGCGAAGTCGCGACCCGCAACAAGGACCTCGAGGCCATGCTTGGCTACGGCATGCAGCAGATCGACGTCGCCGCCCTGAAGATCATCGCCGAGATCGCCGACGAGTACGCCATCACCCTGGTGCTCGACAAGACCCAGTTGCTGATGGTGGCCAAGACCTATGAATTCTCGGACGAAGTCTTGAAGCGCCTGAATGAGCGCGTCCCATCGGTTCCCTCATCGCCGCCGCCGGCGGAGGCGGACAACCAATAAGCGGATGGCCGACCCGCGTTTCTACCAGCCCCGGGGGCCATTCACGCTCGCTGAATTGGCCGCGCTCTCGGGCACCGAAGTGACCCCTGAAAACGTCGCCGAACGGCCGATGCGCGATGTCGCGCCGCTGGCCAAAGCCGGTCCCGACGACATCAGCTTTCTGGACAATAAGCTCTACATCCAAGATTTCGAGGCCAGTGAAGCCGGCGCGGTGTTCGTCCACCCGAAACATGCGGCCAAGGCACCCAAGGGCATGGCATTGCTTTTGTGCGAGCAGCCTTACAAGGCTTATGCCCTGGCCGCCCAGGCTTTTTATCCGCTGGTGGCGGTGCGGGCGCCAGGCATCAGTGCCGCTGCCACGATCGACGGGACAGCCGTCATCGGCGCCGGCAGCCAGATCGACGCGGGCGTGGTGGTCGGTGCCGGCGTCACGATCGGCACCGACACCCGCATTGGCCCGAATGGGGTGATCGGCGACAATGTCGCCGTTGGCGACGGATGCGCGATTGGTGCCGGCGTCTCGCTCAGTCACTGCCTGATTGGCGACCGTGTCACCATGCATGCCGGCGCCCGCGTCGGCGAGCCCGGATTCGGTTTCGCCCAGGACCCGGCGGGGCACGTCAAAGTCCCGCAGATCGGCCGAGTGATCATCCACGACGACGCCCGAATCGGTGCCAACACCACGATCGATCGTGGCGCCGGGTCCGACACGATTATCGGGCCGGGATGTATGATCGATAATTCGGTTCAGATCGGCCATAATGTTCAATTGGGTCGCGGCTGCGTGGTCGTGGCGCAGGTCGGCATCTCGGGCAGTACGCGGATAGACGATTTCGTCGTGTTGGCGGGGCAAGTGGGGGTGGCCGGCCACTTGGAGATCGGCAAGGGGGCAATCGTGGCGGCCAAGAGTGGTATCACCCGTGGGTTGCCGGGCGGACAAACCTATGGTGGGATTCCCGCGGTCCCGGTCACCGAGTGGCGCCGCCAGGTCGCCACGCTCTCCCGGTTGGCGCGCCGCAAACGCAAGGA
>CAJWQN010000158.1 GCA_913045505.1 uncultured Rhodospirillaceae bacterium
ACCTCGACCACCGACAGCGCATAGGCGTCGGCCTTGGCGTCGTCGGGCAGTGCGACCATGATCACGCCAGTGGCGACGGTGCCGAGCAACCCCGCCTTAATAGCGTTGTTCAAAGCTTTCATTGTTCAACCCTCTTTCCTGATCACCGGACCGAAGTTCGACCGGCCATTGTTCGTCATTTTTTTCCGCATGGACCGTGAAGTCTGGCTGCGGTTCGCCCGAATTACAAGCACGAACCATGCCATGTTTGCGAAATTCAAATATTTCAATGGTTTAAGATTTTGATCCGGCTGTAAGTCGGCCGAATCTGTAAATGAATCCGACATACGATGATTCTCGACCGCGACAATTATCGACCATATTCCGGATTCAGGATACAGAATCAATGTCTTAGGGCATTCGGCCCGGAGCCGTCGCCACTGTCGGAATTTCTGACACTTTCAGCGCGATTACCCGAGCCGCCGGCCGCGGTGTTGTTTCCGCTTGTATTACAAAGGGTTATCAACGCGGGCCGATCCCTCGCCACCGTTTCCGGTGTATAATAATCCGATCCGTTGCCTCTGGAGGACGAAACCGATGGCCAGTTTGCATCAGGACCTGATCGTCATCGACGGGCTGATCGTTTCCAACTGGAGCCGGGCGGTGTTCGAGGACATGCACCGGGGCGGCATCACCGCGGCCAACTGCACCTGCTCGGTGTGGGAAGGCTTCCGCGCGACAATGGAGAACCTGGCCCGCTGGCACCAATGGTTCCGGGAGTTCGACGACATCTTGCTGCCGGTCCATACGATCGCCGACATCGAGGTGGCCAAACAGACGGGCAAGGTCGGCATCGTTCTCGGCTGGCAGAACCTGACCGGCATCGAGGACCGGATCGAATTCCTGGGCCTGTTCAAGGCATTGGGCGTCGGCATCGTCCAGCTTGCCTACAACACCCAGAACCTGGTCGGCTCAGGCTGTTACGAAACCCGAGACGGCGGGCTTTCGGATTTCGGCCGCGACGTGATCGACGAAATGAACCGTGTCGGCATGCTGGTCGATCTGTCCCATGTCGGGTCCCGGACCAGCGACGACGCGATCCGCCATTCGACCAAGCCGGTCTGCTATTCGCACACCTGCCCGCGAACGCTGCGCGATCACCCCAGAAACAAGACCGACGCCGAAATGCGTTTCATCGCCGAGAAAGGTGGCTTCGTCGGTGTCACCATGTTCCCGCCGTTCCTGCCCAAGGGGGCCGACTCGACCCTCGACGACTATCTCGACGCCATTGCCCATACCATCGATGTGGCCGGCGAGGATCACGTCGGAATCGGCACCGACATGACCCAGGACCAGGGCCCCGATTTCATCGACTGGATCACGCGCGACAAGGGGCTCGGGCGCAGGCTTACGGAATTCGGCGAAATCAAGAACCCGCCGGGCTTCCAAAGGCTCGGTGAATTTCCCAACCTGACCGCGGCCATGGAGGCGCGCGGCTGGCCGGAGCCCCGGATTCGCAAGGTGATGGGCGAAAACTGGAAGCGATTGTTGGCGGATGTCTGGGGCGGCTGATCAGCGCGGCGGGTCGAGCAGCACGCCGGGATTGAGCAAGCCGGCCGGATCGAGCTTCCGCTTGGCACCGGCGAGGGCGGCGGCGAACAGGTCCGGGCGCTGGCGGTCGTACCATGGCCGGTGTTCACGCCCGATCGCATGGTGGTGGGTGACGGTGCCGCCCAGCTTATTTACGGTCTCCAAAGCCGCCGCCTTGATTTCGTGCCATTGACTGGCCAGGGCGTCCTTGCGACCGATGCCATGAAAGGTGAAATAGGGCGCCGGGCCGTCGGGATAGATGTGGGTGAAGCGGCAGGTCACCGAACCTTCGTGCCCGGTCACCCGGCGCACCGCGTCCCTGGCCGCATCCATGACCTGCTGGTGGAAACCGGCGAACCGGTCCCAAGTGATCGCGGTCTCGAAAGTGTCCTGAATCAAACCCCGGGAAATCAGCGCCGAGCGGTAGTAGGGCATGCGCATGAACGCGCTGCGCCACGCCCCGGCCGCCCCGGCCCGGTGATCGGACCCGGACTGGCCTTTCGGCTGATCGGATCGGCCGCCGTGGTCGCGGGCGCATTCCAGCGCCCTTGCCATCCAGGCGTCGATCGGGTGATCGGAGGATTCGAACGCCAGCACCACCAAATGGGCGCTGCCGTCGCCGGCCCGGCTCATCGCCGCCTCGTTGGCGTCGATCAGCCGGCAGTTGGACGGATAAAGTCCGGCCTGGGCGATCGCGCGCACCGCTTCCGCGGCGTCCGCGAAGCGGTCGAACAGGACGCCCACCGAGGCGCGGTGAACCGGCGGGTCCTGAATCCGCATCCAGGCTTCGGTGATGATGCCGAGCGCGCCCTCGGAGCCGATGAACATCCGGTCGGGGCTCGGCCCGGCGCCGGACCCGGGCAGGCGAAAGCTTTCCAGCGACCCCGCCGGGGTCACCACCCGCAGCGATTCGACGAAATCGTCGATATGGGTATAGAGCGAGGCGAAATGACCGCCGGCCCGGGTCGCGATCCAGCCGCCCAGGGTCGAGAATTCGAACGATTGCGGAAAATGGCGCAAAGTGCGGCCATGGGCCTTGAGCTGGCGCTCGAGCCCCGGCCCCATGGCGCCGGCCTGGATGCGGGCGGCGCGCGAGGTCTGGTCCACCTCCAGCACTTTATCGAGACCGCGTAAGTCGATGGTCACGACACCGCCATAGCCCTCGCCCACCGCCGCCTCGACGCCGCCGACCACGCCCGAGCCGCCACCGAAGGGAATCACGGCGGCGTCATGGCGCCCGGCCCAATCGAGCAGATCGACGATATCGGCCTCGTCGCGCGGAAAGGCGACCACATCCGGCGGGTGGGGAAAATCGCCGTTGAGGGTGCGTACATAATCCCGGTAGGACTTGCCGTAGCTGTGATTGACCCGGTCGAACGGCTCGATCGAGCACAGCGCGGCCAGGCTCTCCGGCGGGGTCAGCCTGGGTGGGCGGAGCACAATGTCCTCGAGCCGGGGTGCGGGCTCCGGGGTCAGATCGCCGGCGCCAAGACGGCCCGCGACATGGGCCACCACCGCGGCGACTTCGCCCTCGTCCACCGCCTCGTCGGCATAACCCCAGCCCCAGAACTTCAGTCGCCGCACGGCCATCGCCTTCTCCTCCGCCGGCCGCCTCACGCCGCCGGTTCGGCAAGATAATTGTGGGTGTAGTTCACATAGACGTCCTTGCCGCGGAGGAAGAAGTCACGCTCCTCGGGCCTTACCGGCCGGAACGCGCTGGCTGGCCGGCCGGCCCAGATGTGCCCGGCCTTGACCACGGTGCCAGACGCGACCAGGGCCCGCGCGCCGACCAAGGCGCCCGGCTCGACGACCACGCCGTCGCCCATCTCCGCGCCCATGCCGATCAACGCCTCGTCCTCGATGATACAGGCCCCCATTTGCACGTTGTGGCCGATGGTCACGTCGGCGCCGATGGTGATCGGGCCGCGATCGGCGTCGGCCAGCAGGATCGCATTGTCCTGGACGTTGGTGCGCGGCCCGATGGTGATCCGGGCGCCATCGGCGCGCACCACGCAGCCGTACCAGATGCTGACATCGGGTCCGACCAACACGTCGCCGGCGACCAACGAGGTCCGCGCCGTGAAGGACCGCCCATCGATGCGTGGCCACTGGCCGTCGATCTCGTGGCGCGGTCCCGGGCCCGCGCGGTTCGGCAAATAGGGGGCCATGTCGAGCGGCGGCAGGTCCGACCGGCACACCGAATTCGCGCCGCCACCCGCGATCAGGGCCGCGCGCAAGCGCTCGCGTTCCGCCGGCTCGATCGCGCGCACCGGTCGCGCCGGATTGCCGTCATGGAGCCAGCCGCCGTCGACTGTCTTGCCCGGCGGCACCAGCGCCCCGGCGGCGATCACCGCGCCGGGACCGACCTCGGCGTCGTCCATGATCACGGCCGCATCACCGATCACGCATTCGTCGGCCACATTGCAGGCATGGACCAGGGCATAGCGCCCGAGCGTGACCCGCGCGCCCATGTTGGCGGGATAGGCGTTGTCGGCGACATGGACGGTCGCGCGATCCAGGAGGATGCACCCGGGGCCAATGCGCACGTCGTGGCCGTCGGCGCGAATCGTAACCAGGCCCCCGAGGCGGACGCCCGAGTCGAGCCGGACTCGGCCGATCACCGCCGAGTCGGGGCCGCGTATGGCATCGCCCGTGTCCGGGCGCTCCTCCAGATAGGGAACGGTGACCGAATCCGCCATGGCGCTCAGATCACCGGATTTTCGTTGTAGGTGCCCCACAGTCCCTTGAGCGTCTCGACGATATCGCCCATGGAGGCTCGCGCCTTCACCAGCTCGATGGTGATCGGCATGATGTTTTGGGACTCGTCCCGGGCCACCACCTTCAACTCGTCGAGCAGGCGCGCGACCTTGGCGCCGTCGCGGCTGTCCTTGACTCGGTGCAGATTGTCGATCTGGCGGCGCTCGGTCTCGGAGTCGTAGGGATGGGTTTCGATCTCGACCTTCTCATCGGCCTCGATATATTTGTTGACCCCGATCACCGGGCGGCTGCCGTTGGCCTTGCGGATCGCGAAGTCGTAGGCGGAATCCGCGATCTCGCGCTGGAACCAGCCGTCCTCGATCGCCTTGATGGTGCCGCCCATCCCGTCGACTTCGTCCAGAATGGCGAAGATATCGCGTTCCATCCCGGTGGTCATGCTTTCGACCAGATAGGACCCGCCCAGGGGATCGACCACCGAGGTCACGTTGGTTTCGTCGGCGATCACCTGCTGAGTGCGGAGCGACAGGCGCATCGCCTCCTCGCTCGGGATCGCGAACGCCTCGTCCATGCCGTTGGTGTGCAGGCTCTGGGTGCCGCCGAGCACCGCCGCCAGGGCTTGGAGGGCGGTGCGCACGACGTTGACCTCATATTGGGGCTTGGTCAGGGTTGCGGCGGCGGTCTGGGCGTGGAAGCGCAGACGCATGGATTCCGGCTTCTTGGCGCCGAAGCGATCGCGCATGATCTTGGCATAGACCCGGCGCAAGGCCCGAAACTTGGCGACCTCCTCGAAGAAATCGGCCTGGCAGACGAAGAAGAACGACAAGCGCGGCGCGAAGTCGTCGACGTCGAGGCCCGTGGCCATCACCTCTTCGACGTAGACGATGGTGTTGGCCATGGTGAACGCCGCCTCCTGGACCGAGGTCGCCCCGGCCTCGGAGATGTGATAGCCGGAAATGTTGATCGGGTTGTAGCGCTTCATGTTGCGCGCGCCATAGGCGACGCAGTCGCGGACCAGGCGCACCGACGGCCGAATCGGGAAAATCCATTCCTTCTGGGCGATGTATTCCTTCAGGATGTCGGCTTGGATGGTGCCGGAGAGCCGGTCGAGGTCATAGCCCCGCTGCTCGGCCAGGGCGATGTACATGGCGTAGACGATCCAGGCGCTCGGATTGATGGTCAGCGACACCGAAATCCTGGTCAGGTCGATGCCCTCGAACAGGGCCGCCATGTCATCGATGGTATCGACCGCGACCCCCTCCCGACCGACCTCGCCATGGCTCATGGGATGGTCCGAGTCATAGCCCATCAAGGTCGGCATATCGAAATCCGTGGACAGGCCGGTCTGACCCTGCTCCAGAAGATATCGGAATCGCTGGTTGGTGTCGGCGCCGGTGCCGAAACCGGCGATCTGGCGCATGGTCCAGTTGCGGCCCCGATACATGGTCGGGTAGGGGCCGCGCGTGAACGGAAACCGGCCCGGCAGGCCGATATCCTCGAGCGGCGTCTCGACCATATCGAGGGCCGTATAGACCCGTTTGAGCGGCGTCCCGGATTCGGTGGCGTAGTCGGATTTGGTCTCGGGTTGGCGGTCCAGGAACGACGCCAGCTCGCTCCGCTCCCAATCCTGGAGGCTTTGCTGAAGCTGCTCCAGGGCCATGCCGCCCACGGTGTCCTCATGCGTTTTGGTCATCGTCGCGATCCTCGTGCAATGTATGCAGCAGTTGCAGCGCGGCGCTGTGAGGGTCCAGGTCGCGCGCGCAGACCCGCTCCAGCATACCGGCGACCGCGCCGGCCCGGCGCGCCACGAACCGGCTGCGAATGATCTCCTCGGCGATCTTGAGCGTCCGGCGCTCGGCGATCCGCCGCCGTTGATCGCCGATCCGGCCCGACTCGTCGAGATAGGCCCGATGGCGGTCGATTTCGGTGACCAGTTCCCCGACACCCTCTCCGGTCTCGGCGCTGGTCGCGATCACCGGCGCCGGCCATTGGCCGTCGAGTGAAGCCGGCAAGCCGAGCATCAGCATCTGTTTGAGATCCGTGACCGTCTTGTTGGCGTCGGCGCGGTCGCATTTGCTGACCACGTGGATATCGGCGATTTCCAGGATCCCGGCCTTGATGGCCTGAATGTCGTCGCCCAGACCCGGCGCCGAGATCACGGCCGTGGTATGGGCTGCCTGGACCACATCGACCTCGTCCTGGCCGACCCCGACGGTCTCGATGATCACCAGGTCGAAGCCGGCGGCATCCAGGAGATCGACCGCGTCCAGGGTCGCCCGCGCCAGGCCGCCCAACGCGCCGCGGGTCGCCATGCTGCGGATGAAGATGCCCGGATCGGCCGCGATATCGTTCATCCGAATGCGATCGCCGAGGATCGCGCCGCCCGAGAACGGGCTCGACGGATCGATCGCGACGACCGCCACGGTGCGCCCGTTGGCGCGCAGCGCCTGGGCCAGGGCACGGACCAGGGTCGACTTGCCGCTGCCCGGCACCCCGGTCATGCCAACCACATGGGCACGCCCGGTGTGGCGGTAAATCTCGGCCAGGGCCGGACGGCATTCGGCCCCACCGGCCTCGGCGCGGGTGATCAGCCGGGCAATGCCGCGGGTGCGCCCGGCCAGCACGTCGGCGACCAGATCGGTGGACGGCACCGGCCCGGCCATGCTCAGCCCTCC
>CAJWQN010000159.1 GCA_913045505.1 uncultured Rhodospirillaceae bacterium
GGACCTCGTGAGGCTCGCGCCCGACGGCGCGGGCGATGGCATCGACCATCGATTCCATGACGTAGCAGACGCCCGGACGGGCCACGCCCCGATAAGGCATGATCGGCGGCTTGTTGGTGGCGACCGAAAAGGTCTGGCAGCGATAGACCGGAAAATCGTAGGGGCCGGGAAGGATGCTCGCGATCTGGGCCGCTTCGAGACCGGCGGAGAATGGATAGGCCGAATAGGCGCCGGCATCGACGGTGGCCTCGGCGTCGAGCGCCAGAATCTTGCCATCCGAATCGGCGTAGGCCGAAACCCGATAGTGGTGCTCGCGGGCATTGGCGGCGGCGGTCAGATGCTCGCGCCGATCCTCGATCCAACGCACCGGGCGCCGCAACCGCATGGCCAGCCAGCAAATGCAGATTTCTTCCGCCGACAGGATTCCCTTGTAGCCGAAACCGCCGCCCACGTCGGGCGCGATCACATGGATTCGCGCTTGATCCAACCCCAGGCTTTCGGCGATGCCCGTGCGCACCACATGCGGAATCTGGGTCGCCGAATGGACCACCAGGCGGTCCCGGCGGCCATCCCAATCGGCCAGCACCGCGCGGCCCTCCAGCGGCGCCATGCATTGGCGGGCCATGCGGAACTGGCGGGTCACCTCGATCGGCGCCCTCGCCGCCACCGCCGCGACATCGGCATCGATCAGGGTTTCCAGGCAGACATTGTCGGACCAGGCCTCATGGACCCGCGTCTCGGCCTCGCGCCGGCCGTCCAGCATGTCCGAGACCACCGGCAATTCGTCGAAATCGACCAGTACGGCCGCGGCCAGATCCTCGGCCAGAGCGCGGTCGTCGGCCCAGCACAAGGCGATCGGCTCGCCCACATGGCGCACCTTGCCCCTGGCCAGGACCGGCTGCTCGGATGGCTTGAAGCCGGGCAATGCGGAGACCGCCCGGATCGGCTTGACATCGGCCATCTCCGCCGCGGTCACCACCCGCCCATACGCCTCGTCGGGAATCTCGATGTCGCCCAGGCGGGCATGGGCGAGGGGACTGCGTACGAATGCCGCCTCCATCATGCCGGCGAGCCGAATGTCGGCCACGAACCGGCCGCGGCCGCGCATGAAGCGATCGTCCTCCTTGCGCCGAAGGCGGGCGCCGATGCCGCGCGCTGTCTCTGATCCAGCCAAGCCTCAGGCGGCCTCGGGCAGGGGCGGAATGGCCGTGTCGGTGTCGACGGGACGCCCGGCGCGCGGACAGAACTCCGGTGTCGGCAGGCGCTCGGCGCTGGCTTGCGCGCCACCATTGTCGCCCAAAACCCAGCGCCCGCGATTGTCGGCCAGCACCCAGACATCGGCGACCAGATTCGGATTGAGCCCGAACCGCCCGCGGACATGCTCGAACACATGGGCGTGGCTGTCGATCATGCCGGGAATGGCCAACCGGCCCAAAACGCCGATCACGTGGCCATTTTCGGCGGTCCGAATCGCGGCCTCGATCGCCGCGATGCGCCGATCCCGGACCCCGACATCCCTGACCGCATCGAGTTTCTGGCCGGGGTCGATCACCCGGCCCGAGGCGAGCACAAGATCGTCGGTCTGCGGCATGGCTCCAACTCGTCGGCGATGGCCCGAACCGCGCCGGTCCCGCGCCGGCCCGCGCGTGCCGCCGTCAGCTCGTCTTGGCGCCCGGCGGCGGCAGGGATAAGTCGAACTCGACTTCGATGATCGTGGCGGTGCCGCGCATGAGCATGGTTATCCACTTGCTGGAAAACCGTACCGACTGGGCACCTTCGGGATACCGGAACATGAACTTGGCGTATTTGGATTCTCGCCGGTCCACCGCCGTGATCTGCTCGGAAATACCCTCGGCGGAGAGCAGCGGAAAGCGCTGTTCACTGTCTTTGTCGATCAAGAAGATCCGAGACTTGAAGTTATCCTCCAGGAACAGCGGCCGCGCCTGGCTGGCGTTGTTCCTGTACGCCAGACTGATCTCGAGCGTTTGGCCGAGCTTCTCGACACCACGCAAAATGAACGCCCAATGGCGGGAATCGACGACCTTGTCGTTGACGCTGACCCGCCAGTCGCCCGCCTCGTCGGCCACGACCATCGGCGCCCCTGGCCAGACCGCCAATCCCAAGACCAGCGCCCCAATCCTCGCAATAGATTTCAGGTCGACCACCACACCCTCGCTTCGACAGACTCTTCCACCGGATCGCTATTCGATATAGCCCACATGCGCTCGGATTTGGGCAAGCCCGCCCTCGCCCTTGGTCCAGGATACGGTTCCGTCGCCGTCGGCATCGTTGCCGTTCAGTATCCACTGGATGTACGCGACGATCTCCTCGGCGTAGAACGCCGCCGAGATCGGCGACGTCCCACCGCGGATCTGGTCGCCGAGCCCGACGATCTTTTTGGACCAGGCGGTAATGTTGTTGGCGGAACTGATCACGTGCTCGGCATGGGTCTTGACACTGTCGGTGGCGTCCGCGGTCTGGCGGGCCATGTCCATATGCGCGACGATCTCGGCGGCGGCCTTGGCGACGCCGTAGTTCTTGCCGGGTCCTGCCGCCTCCGTGGTCGGGTCGATGGCATGGCGGACATGGGCGGTATGAAGGATGATGTTGTCCATATCCTCCAGATCCGAGGCCGCGAACCCGGCGTGCTGTCCGGCGATTTCGGCTTCCTGTTCCAGGATCGTGGCCAGCCCGACCTTGCCGGGGGTGTCGCCCCAAGAGACCATAATATGATCCAGATGGGCCTGGTACTCGGGAAGTGCCGTCGCGGCCTCCGCCGCGGGGTCGCGCGCCGCGGGATCGGCCGCCGCGCCCTCGGTCCCGCCGCCTTCGGCCGGATCGGCCCATTTGGCGCCGCGAATGGCCAGGGTCTCGAGATAGGCGCCGACTTGGTCGATTTCGGTGTCGTCGAGCGCCTTCATGCCGCCGAACGGGGGCATGGTCTTGCCACCGTTTTTCACCGTATAGACGTATTTCGAATAGCCCCTCTTGTACTTTCTCAAATCCGCCGAATTGGGAAGTCCGCGGCCCCGCCCGTTGGCGCGCATGCCGTGGCACAAGCCGCAATTGGCCCGATAGATCGTCTGGCCCGCCTTGATCGCGTCCTTATTCCCCGAGAGGGGATTCGGCGACTCGGCCGCCAGGGCCGACCGGCTCGTCATCAGGTTCGATCCCGCAACTGACAAGACTAGCAATGCCGCCGCGGCGACGAGCGCTTTGAATACCGTCTGTTTCATGTCTCCAATCCAGAAAGAAAGGCGCGCACGCGCGGTGCGCGCCTTCGTCAGTTTATCCTCTTGGTCTCAGATCGATACAAGACCTCTCTAACGGCCGAAGGTCACCATGATGCTGGAATGGTTGACCGGATTGTCGTCGGGTGCCGAGCCGAAGGTCGGCAGACCGCCCAAAGCGAACGTCACCAGCTGCTTGCCATCCACCAGATAGGTGGCCGGACCGGAATGGGACGTCGAATTGGTGTTGAAGGTGTACAGCACCTCGCCAGTGGTGGCGTTGACGGCATGGACCATGCCGCCCTGGGTGGCGAATATGGTCAGATTGCCGGCCGTGGTCAGCATTCCACCCGCATCGCCGTCCTTGCCGACGGTCAGGCGCCAGGCTTCCGTGCCGTCCTTGAGGCTGTGGGCGGAATTGACTTCCGTGCCGCCCGGCAACACCTCGAAGGTGGAGCCCAGATTGCGAACGTTGCTGGTCACCTGCACCTTTTCGAAGACATAGCTCATCTTCGCTTCGCGTCGGGGCAGATAGACCATGCCGGTCATCGGGTTGATCGCCGACGGCGACATGTTGACGCCGCCCAACAGGCTCGGCCAAACCTCGACCGACTCGCCCTCCGGCGGGATCGCCTGCGCCCAGATCGGCGCGCCACTGCTGTCATAGCCGTTGGCCCAGGTGATCTTGTCCGCGAACTGCGGTGATTGCAGATACTGACCGGTGGCCGCGTCCAGATAGTGGGTGTAGCCGGTCTTGTTGGGCTGAACCACCGTCCGCCGGCCGTCGATGGTGGCCAGCATCGGGGTCTGCATGGTGTCGTAGTCCCACGGATCGCCCGGCACCACAGTATAGCGCCACGCGACCTTACCCGAGTCGGTGTTGACCGCGACGACGGCGGCCGCGCCCACGTTCAATTGGTTGCCCGCACCGCGCCCGTCGCGCTCGGTATAGGGGTTCCACGGATAGGCGTTCGCCGTACCGGTGTAGTACATCTTCAGTTCGGCATCCCACGAGCCCACGATCCAGGGTCCGGCACCGCCATAGAGGCGGCTGTCGCCGGGCCAAGTGTCGCCGCCGGGCTCGCCCGGGCCGGGGATCATGTTCGCGGCCCAAAGCTGCTCGCCGGTCTCGGCATCGTGGCCATGGACGTAGCCTTGCAAACCACCGGTGTCGGTGGCGTTCATCGGCACGATGATCTGACCCGGAATGGCCAGCGGGCCGGCGGTGCAGAAGTAGCCGTTGCCGTCCGTCGACTTCTCGAAATCCTTCGGATAGGGACGGTCGACCTTGTGCTGGACCGCCACCTCGCCGGACTTCTGGTTGAGACCATAGAGCGTGCAGTCGTTGGACAAAAAGTAGATATTGTTGCCGCTGATCGCGAGACCGCGGTGCTTGCCGGTGAAGAACGGCACGAACTGTCCGCCCCAATCTTCCGGCAGCTCATGATCGAACTTCCAGACCCGCGCGCCCGACCCGGCATCGACCGCGTGGACGCTGTTGTCCTGCGGCAGGAAGACCAGACCGTCATGGGCGAGTGGAGTCGCCTGGGCATCGGTCTCGCCACCGACCGAATAGATCCATTTCACACCGAGCTGAGAGACGTTGCCCGCGCTCAACTCGGTCAGGTTGCTGAACCGCGAGCCGTCCCAGCTGCCGTTGGCGTGGAGCCAGGATCCACTGGCCGTCCGCGCCAGATCGGCGTCGGTAACGCCGCGGGCTTGCGCCCCGGCCGCCACCGCCACAAGCAAGGCGGAGACCGCGACCGAGCTTGTAAGTGTTTTCATCATGCTAGGCATGCCTTGACCCTCCCTATCCAAAAATTCTTCGGTTCCGTTTCCGATATTGGGGTCACGCCCCACCGATTTCGATCAGTTCGAACCGCGCACGGCTGGTCACGACCGGGCCCGGCACGAACCCTGAGCGGCGTTTCCCGGCACTCACGCACGTACCATTTGGGAGCTTGCGAGAGCCCGCGCGGCGAGTCAAGTATCTAATAGCCGGCGCCGGCGCCAGGACTTCCTTCCCGCTACCGGCGCGACGCCCACGATCAACGCTCTGGGTCGGGCGCCCGCCAGCCCCGCATGACATCGCCCTTGGTCAGGTCGGGCGGCGTGTAGTCCACATAGACGACTTCGTAATTGCCGCCCTCGCCGCCCTCGATGCTGAGCACCCGGCTTTCATAATCGGTATTCTGATTGAGCCTGTCATATTGACGGCGAGTGAACGGGATGGAGTAGACGCGCGGGGTGTAGTCCCCTTCAATGGCATTGACGAACACGTAGAGGATATCGTCGGTCTCATGCATCTTCGATGAAATCATCCGATACTTGCCGTTCGGCGGCGCGTTGTTGGGAAGCCCCAGAGTGTTCAAAAAAATCAGCAACGGCGTCCAGATCAACGCCGCGCCCGCCAGTACCGCCAGCGGTTTCAGCCAGCGCCGATTGGCGAAGATCGCGATCAGTATGATCGCCACACCGGCCAAGTGAACCACGATCAAAGCCAAATAGGTCGCCATCGCCATTCTCTCCCGTATACCCGTACCGCCAAGAGCTTGGCGGTCAATCCTCGGAAAATCGCTTCTTCATCAGAATGTCGAATTGTGGCGGACCGTCGTCCACGGGCTCGTCCACCACGAGACGAATATACTCGAAAGTACCCACTTCTTCCCGCGCTTTCTGCAACTCCAGGGCGGTTTCCAAGTCGAACGGCAGTTTGTAATGGCGCGGGGTCGGATCACCGGTTTTTTCCACGAACAGGTAGAAGGCATCGCCGTTTTCATCGATCTCCCAGCCACGGACCTCGTACTGACCGGATGGCGGCCAGGGATCGGGATACCCCAGGGTCGTCGAGACCGTGTATATGGGCAGCGCGATCGAGGCCAGGCCCAGCGCTACCGTGACCGCCCTCAGCCACCATTTGCGCGACGCGTGCACGAACAGCATCGCGAATAGAAAGCATATCGTCGCGGCCTGCAGCGAAAACAGGACGATATAGGTCAGCAGCTCCGACACGGGTGGCTAACGGTGAGTCAAGATCGATTTGTACAGATTGTGCATACTATTCTCGATCAAATCGCCGTTCTCGTCCAGGCGGAACCGAACCACCGTGACCTCTTGCTTCTTGCGCTTGAGGATGATCTCGTCGACGAAAATTTCGCCGATATCGCCCTTGCCGGTGATTCTGACCTTCACCGGCACCGGTAGCGGCTCCTTGTATTCGCTGTAAAGATGCAGGTTGACCGTATACTCGCCCGGGTCCCGGGTGCGGATCGACATCCATTCGTAATTCAGGCTCGAAGTATCGTTGATCTTGCCCCGGTCGTCGCGCTCCAAGTTCAGCGACGGCCCGGCGGTGAAGATTCCCCAGCCCACCGGGGTCCCGTCCGGCCCCATGCCCCACAGATCGACGTCGTAGGCGGTGCCCGAGGGCCAGGTCGCCTCGATCAGGATTTGGGTTCTCAGCGGCACGTCGGCCGCTTTCGGCACCGGGTTGATCAGAAACGTCAGCAGAAAAATGACCACGACCAGGCTGAACACCATTAGGAACAGGACATCGCGGAACGCGATCCCGGCCGGATCGGCGTCGTCGTCGAAAAACTCGAAGGGAGACATGCGCGGCGATCGAGCGCGGGGCGTCAGCGGCTCGGGCGTTCGGCGCCGGGTCGCCGCCGTTGG